>JAJXYM010000295.1 GCA_021780585.1 Deltaproteobacteria bacterium | reverse complement strand
GGTACAAGCGCGCGTACAGGCCGTGCCCGGCGTCACGTCGGCGAAGGTCGAATTGGTCTGGGAGCCGCCCTGGGAGATGAGCCGCATGTCCGAAGAGGCCCGTTTGCAGCTTGGGCTATTCGATTGTTGAGAAGATGTAGTAGATAAACGAGAGATTCACGTCTTCACGGTCACTGGCCAGCGCCGGACAAATCCGTCTGCCCCGCATCACGGATCGACCCTCCGTCGTAACGTTAGCGAAGCGCGGAGCGAAATTGAATCAATTGCGCCACGCCGCGCGGCGCGCCCGTCCGGGCGCGCATGCGCAACTGAAACGGGCGGCGACCCTTAAGGCCGCCGCCCGTTCGTTTCGTTCGTCGCCGCGCGGCGCCCGTCAGGCTCCGCGCGGGTTACTCAGCTCTCAGGATTGATCACCGTGTAGAGCGTGGCGCTGCCGCGCTGCACCAACAGCAGCGCCGACTTCTTCTGCTTCTGCACATCGCGCGCATAGGCGGCGAAATCGTCGGCGGAATCGACCTTCTTGTGATCGACCTCCAGGATGATATCGCCAGCCTGCAGGCCCGCGTCGGCGGCCGGGGAATCGGGCCGCACCCGCCGAATCACGACGCCCTTGCCGCGCTGCGCGCCGAGCTGCTGCGCGATTTCGGGCGTCAGATCCTGCACCTGCACGCCCCAGCTCGTGCCCGGCTCCTCGCTGCCGCTGGCGCTCGCGACCTGCTGGTCCTTCAGTTCCGCGATTTTCGCCTGCAGCGTCAGATGCTTGCCGTCGCGGATCACCTCGACCGGCACAGTCTTGCCGAGCGGGGTCTGCGCCACCAATTCCGGCAGCTCATGCTCGTCATGCACGATCTGGCCGTCGAAGCTGATAATGATATCGCCGCGCTGGATGCCCGACTTGGCCGCCGGGCCGTCCTTCTGCACGCCCGCGACCAGCGCGCCATTGGGAGCGGCCAGGCCGAACGATTTCGCGAGATCGGGAGTGACCTCCTGGATCTCGACGCCCAGCCAGCCGCGAATCACCCGGCCATGCTCCTTGAGCTGCTCCATCACGGTCTTGGCCAGATCGATCGGTATCGCGAAGCCGATCCCGGCGTTGCTGCCGGTGCTGCTGTAAATCGCGGTGTTGATACCGATCACCTTGCCCTGCGTATCGAACAGCGGACCGCCCGAATTGCCGGGGTTAATCGACGCGTCGGTCTGGATAAAGTTGTCGTAATTACCGCCGAGCGCGCGACCCTTGGCGCTGATAATTCCCGAGGTGACGGTAAGATTGAAGCCGAACGGACTGCCGATCGCCATCACCCAGTCGCCCACTTCCGCATTCGCGGATTCGCCCAGCGTGGCCGCCGGCAGCGGCTGTTTGGTGTCGATTTTGATCAGCGCCAGATCGGTCTTGGCGTCCTTGCCGACCACGTGGGCGGTGAATTCCCGCTTGTCCATCAGGGTGACGTGGATTTCGTCGGCGTGTCCGACCACATGATTATTGGTCAGGATATAGCCGTCGGGCGAGATGATCACGCCCGAACCCAGGCCGTGCTGCTTGAACTCGTGCGGCATCTGGCCAAAGAAGTGGCGGAACTGCTCGAACGGATCGCCGCCGCCCGGCCCAAACGGCATCGGTCCCGGACCGCCGCCGCCACCGCCCTGATCGTCGCCGGGATCGCCCTGTTCGGGTCCGCCGAACGGAAAGCCCGAGGTCTTGACCTCCTGCACCACCGCGACATTGACCACGGTCGGCATCACCGCCTTGACCAGCGGCGCCCAGGAAGGCAGCGCAATCGTCCGTTCGGTCGGTTCCGGCGCGTTGGGCGGCGCCGGATTATGGCTGGCGCCGGCCTCGGCCTGAGTCGGCCGCGGCTTGCCCGCCGCCTGATCATCGCCCGAACCCCAGAATGGAAAGGCGCCCGCGTTGGCGAACGCGACCGCGATTCCCAGCACCACGCCGCCCGCGATGGCGGCGACCGTCTTGCCCATGCAATCCTCCTGGCAACGCCGTATTCCGCGCTTCAGCGGCCGGCGAAACATTCAACTTGTCAGACGATCAACCGGCGACTAAATTCACGCCACGAGCCGAACCAGCGCGTCGCACCACGCCATGGAACCCCCGCGAAGCGCAACTCACGCCGCCTTTCGCATCGACCGCCCAAACGCCAATTCTACCGCATAAGTGACCCGCAAGGGCAGTACGTCGGCCGGAATTCGCCGGCGCGCGAATCGGTCCCGGCGAATAGTTCAGGCTTCCGGCTCGGCCGCGCCGCCGCGGCCCTCGGGTTTTTTGATCCGAAACTTGTCGAGCCGGTATTGCAGCGTCCGATAGCTCATCCCGAGCATCTTGGCCGCCTTGGCGATCACCCAGTCGGTCTTTTCCATCGCCTGCAGGATCAGATCGCGCTCCAGATGCTCGAAGTTGATCCCTTCGGCGGGGATCTCGAAGCGATCGCCGGCGCGCGATCGTTCAATCCGGCCGACGCTTTTGCGCGCGAGCACCTCCTGCGGCAGATCGCGCGGTTCGATCGCGTCGCCCTCGCACAGCAGGATCGCCCGCTCGATCGCGGATTCGAGCTGACGCACGTTGCCCGGCCATGAATAGTCGAGCAGCCGCTCCATCGCCTCGCGGCTGATTTCGCGCACCCGGCCGCCCGCCAGATGGCTGAAGCGGGCGAGCGCATTGCCGGCCAGCAGGGGGATATCGGAACGGCGTTCGCGCAGCGGCGGCAGCGTAATCGTCACGACATTGACCCGGTAGAACAGATCCTCGCGAAAATGCTCCTCGGCGACCTCCTCGGCCAGATTATGATTGGTCGCGGCCACCAGCCGCATATCGACCTTGACCGATTCGTTGCCGCCGACCCGGCGCACCTCGCGCTCCTGCAGCACGCGCAGCAGCTTGGCCTGCACGCCGATTCCGAGGTCGCCGATTTCGTCGAGAAACAGCGTCGATTTGTCGGCGCTTTCGATTAGCCCGATCTTGCGTTCGGTCGCGCCGGTAAAGGCGCCGCGCTCATGGCCGAAGAGCTCGTTCTCGATCAGGCTGTCGGGAATCGCCGAACAGTTGATCGCGACGAACGGCCGCGCCGCCCGCGGCGACAGGCGATGGATCGCGCGCGCGATCACCTCCTTGCCGGTGCCGCTTTCGCCCTGCACCAGCACGGTCGAATTCGACGGCGCGACCCGGCGCACGATGCGAATCACCTCGCGCATCGCGGGGTCCTGGCCGATGATCCCCTCGATCTGGAGCTTGCCCTCCATCTGGGTGCGCAGGATCAGGTTTTCCTGCCGCAGGCTCGCCAGCTCGGCCGCCTTGGCCACGGTCATCACGAGCGTTTCGCGATCGGTCGGCTTGGTCAGGTAGTAGAAGGCGCCGTTCTTCATCGCCTGCACGGCGCTTTCGATCGTGCCGTGCGCCGTCAACACCACCACCTGCGTGCCGGGGTATTGCTGGCGCACGCGGGCGAGCAGCTCCTCGCCCGACATCCCGGGCATCATCAGGTCGGTCAGCACGACGTCGAAGCGCGCGAGGCCGAGCAGCTCGATCGCGCGCTTGCCGACCCCGGCCTCCTCGACCGCGAAGCCTTCGTCGCGCAGTGTGTCGGCGGTTATCTGGCGTTCGAGTTCGTTGTCCTCGACCACCAGGACGGTAGCCTGATTCATCACGCTCTATGTACCCCGCCGGCGGGAAAGGTGAAAGTCACAACCGTTCCGGGCGGCGAATCGCCGGGCGCGATCGCGATCGTGCCGCCATGCTTTTCGACGATCGCCTTGGAGAAGAACAGGCCCAGGCCGATACCCTCGCGCTTGGTGGTGAAGAACGGCTCGAAGACGTGCTCGGCGACGTGCGGCTCGATCCCCTTGCCGGTGTCGGCAAAGGCGACGACGAAGCGGCCGTCGCGCTCGGCGAAGCGCACGGTCAGCCGCCCCCCGTCGGGCATCGCCTGAATCGCGTTGCCGACCACATTGACGAAGCAGGTGCGCACTTTCTCGGCGTCAAGATTGAGCACGGCGGGAACCTGCGCGCCCTCTTCGACGACTTCGATTCCCTGGCTCTTCAGCTTCGAATCCGAGAGCGCGATCACGCCCTGAATCAGCTTGCGCACGTCGGTCGAGGCGGGATGGATTTCGATCGGCTGGCCGTAATGCAAAAAGGTCTGCACCATGTCGGAGAGGCGGCGCACCTCATCCTTCATGATCGCGATCTGGCCAAGATATTCATCGCGTCCGCGCGGCAATTGCGGACCGTAACGGATGCGCAGGCGGTCGAGCGCGAGGCTGATGAAGTTGAGCGGATTCTTGATTTCATGGGCGAGCGCGCCGGCAAGCTGGCCGAGCGCGGTGAAACGTTCGAGCCGGTTCAGTTCCTGCTCGCGCTCGCGGGCGCGGCGCAATTGCGCGACCATCTCGTTGAAGCTGCGCGTCAGCAGTCCGATTTCGTCGCGCCGGCGCGCCTCGGGCACCGGTTCGAGTCCGCGCGCCGCGATATTCTGGGCGGCGTTGGCGACCGCGTGAATCGGTTCCACGTAACGCTCCGCCAGCACATAGGCGAACGCCAGTCCCACCGCGAAGATCGCCAGCCCGAGCGACAACAGCCGCATCCGGTAGTCGCGCAGCGGCTGATCGAAATCGCTGAAATTCGCCGTCACCTGCACGTAGCCCAGCAGATGGTCCTCGACTTCGACCGGGATGAAATAGACGGTGCTCGAGCCCGCCGGCAGGCCCAGGATCGCGCCGGGCACGGCGACCGGACCGTGCGGCGCGTTGCTCCGCAGCTCCATCAGGGCGCGCACCGCATCGGGATTGAGCGCGGCGCCGATCAGGCTGGGGTTCGAGCTGTTGATAATCAGGTCCTGGTTCGAGGCGATCGACACTTCCAGGCCGCGCGTCTCGAGCTGTTTCACGTAATCCTGCAACTGATTGCGGTCGGTCGCGGCGACCGAGGTCAATTCCTGCACGCTGATCTGAATTACGCTGGCGAGATCGCGCACCTTGGTCTGCGTGGTTTTGACGATCGCCTCCTGGGCGCGCAGGCTGACGTACATCTCCGCCCCCAGCGTGAGCGCCAACAACGCGACCATCAGCGCGATCAGCTTGGCCTTCAGATTTAGCGCGGGCGCGGCAATTCGCATCGGATAGCGCTCCGCCTTGCGCGCGGAGCTGGCGGCGGGTTCAGGCCGAATCGGCCTCGCGTTCGCGCGCCAACCAGAGCATCCGGCTGCCCAGCACGATCAGCGTGCCCAGCGCAACGATCCAGATCAGATGCTCGAAGCCGCCGAGATAGCGGATCACCAGGCCAATCTGGGCGCCGAAAACGTAACCGAGCGAAACCACGATCGGCACCGAAATCAGCGCGCCCAGCGCGTCGTAGAAAAAAAATCGCGCCGGACTCACGCCCAGCGATCCGGCGGTCAGATAGACCAGCGCGCGCACCCCGGCCAGGAACCGCGCGTAAAAAATCGCCATATGGCCGTGCCGGTCCATGAAACCCTTGAGCCGCGCGATCTGACGGCGCGAATTGGGCCGTCCCACCCCCAGATAGGCGACCAGCCCCGTGCCGAAACGCCGCCCCATGAAGTAGAGCGAGTTGTCGCCCGCCATCACCCCGACCAGCGACACCACCAGCGTAATTGGATACTGGATCACCCCGCGATGGGCCAGGTAGCCGCCCGCCAGCAGCGCCACGTCCTCGGGCATCGGCAGACCCATCCCGCACAGGGTCAAGACCGCGAACAGGCCAAAGTAGGTCCAATGCTGGATATAGCTGGAGACGAGCCCGGTCAAATCATCCCCCGTGGCCGTAGCGCGTCCTGAGCGCGTCGCGAATCTGATCGACCGGGGTTCCGCTTTCGTACATCTGGCCGGCCGTGACCGCCTCGCCCACGCAAATATCGCATCCGGCGCCGTGGGTGGTGCGGAAGCAGTCGAGCAGGTTCTTGTGCCCCTCATGCTGCTCGCATCCGCAATAACAATCGAGCTGCGCGAGCAGCTCCGGATGCTTTTCGGCGACGGTGTAGGCCTGGCGCGTGTCGCCGGTGAATTCCTTCGGATCGAGCGTCAGGCGCGGCGCCGTCGCGGCCGCTGGAGCAGCCGCCGCGCGCATCTGCCAAACGCCCGCGCCGACGATCAACAGCAGTCCGACCACGGCGAATAAGACAAGCGTACGCGACCATCCGGCCGGCGATTTGGTCTTGGCCATATTCCACCCCATCCCCAACTATAGCATCTGGATCGCGCCAACGCTGCGATGCTTGAAGGCGTAGAGCGCGGCCGGGCGATGGGCCCCGCGGCGCTGCTCGGGCATCCGGCGCAGCAGGTCCATCGCCATGATCCGGCGGCGGAAATTGCGCCGATCGAGCGGCCGTTCGAGCACCGCCGCGTAAAGTTCCTCGAGCTCGGCGAAAGTGAAGGTCGCCGGCAACATCGTGCAGGCGATATTCGTGTATTCGAGCTTCGCCCGCAGCCGCCCCAGCGCGTACTCGGCCATCAGCGCATGGTCGTAGGCCAGTTCCGGCAACTCGCGCGCCGCAAACCAGCGTCCGCCGCGATATTTCGCCGACGCCGCGCCGACCCGGCGCGGATCGTCGATCAGCGCCATGTAAGCGACCGAGACCACATGAGCGGTTGGGTCGCGCGACGGATCGCCGAAGCTGAAGAGCTGCTCGAGATAAGCTTCGTCGAGTCCGGCGGCGTCGCGCAGCTCGCGCCGCGCGGCCTCGTCCAGGGTTTCGCCGACCCGCACCAGCCCGCCCGCGAAGGCCCAGCGGCCGGCGGCGGGACCGCCCGCCAATCGCGCCAGATAGCATTTCAGGCCGCGACTCTCGAGCGCGAACAGGACGGTATCGACCGCGACCATCGGGCGCGCGATCGCCGCGTCATGCGCGGCCGACCCGACGCTCACCGGCGCCGTCGCCAACTCGTCCCTCGCGGCCGCGGTGACGGCCGCGGCGCGGTCAGGGGCGCTGCTCATCGATCGACATTGCCGCGCGCCGGCCAGGGCGATCGGATCAAGCGCCCAGCTCGAGCATCCGTTCGAGCGCGCGGCGCGCGCCCGCGCGCACCTCGTCGGGCAGCTCGATTGCGTAACGCAGGTTTTCCAGCGCATCGAGTACGCCGTCGAGCGTGATCATTTTCATGTAGCGGCAGAGCTTGCAGGACTTGTAGAAATGCTTTTCCGGCACTTCGAGCAACAGCCGGTCCGACAAGCCGCATTCCGTGACGATCAGGAATTTGTCCGCCGGGCTTTCCTTCGCGTAACGCATCATCGCGCTGGTCGACAGCACCGCGTCGGCCATCGCGATTACGTCCTTGCGGCATTCCGGATGGGCGATCACGACGATTCCGGGCACGGCGGCGCGCGCCCGCGCGACCTCCTCGGGCGTGATCTGGTGATGCACGTAGCAGTTGCCGTCCCACGAAATAATCCGCTTCGCGGTCTGCGTCTGTACGTAGTTCGCGAGGTTCTGGTCCGGCACGAAGAGGATATTGCCGGAATCGATCGCGTTGACCACTTTCGCCGCATTGGCCGACGTACAGCAGGCGTCGGACAGGGCCTTCACGTCGGCGGTGCAGTTCACGTACGAAACGATTTTCAGGTCGGGATAGACCTTGCGCAGTTCCTCCGCGCGATCCGCCAGGGCCTCGGCCGTGACGCTGTCCGCCAGCGAGCATCCCGCGCGCAGATCCGGCAGCAACACGCTGCGCTCGGGATTGAAGACCTTGGCGGTCTCGGCCATGAAATGAACGCCGCAGAAGACGATTGTGTCGGCGTCGCGCACTTCGCGCGCCTTGCGCGCCAGCTCGAAGGAATCGCCGATAAAATCCGCGACCTCGAAAATCTCCGGCCGCTGATAGTTATGCGCCAGGACGATCGCGCGCCGTTCGCGCTTCAGCCGCATAATCCGCGCGATCTTATCCGCAAAGCGCTCGCATAGCTCCGCCGTGTAACTTTCGCGGTCGAGCGGTGCGAGCTTCTCCCGCAACGCCCCCGCGCTAATCGTTTCGTACCCTTCCATCACCGGCTGATCCTCGCTCTCACGGTCCGCGCTGGTCGCTTCCATCCGCTGAATTTGCGACTCACCCCGACGCTCCGCGCGGTCGTTTCGGGTTACTTTGCGTCAAAATGACGCTTACTTGCCGTCTACGCTAACATCACCGCTCCGCCGATTACAAGCCGGTTGCCCCTCTCTTACCGCATCATGACTCGTCGCCGCAGCGTCACCGCGGCTGCCGATTGGCGGGCGGCGGCGGCCATGTCACCCTTGGGCTTAACCCGAGGGTCCACCGATATGGTCGCATCCTCGGGATTGGCGGGCGGCGGCGGCCATTTGATATCGTCGCGGAACGCGGCGGCCGGGCGCGGTCCCGCACGCCAGGAAAGGATCGGGCGGCAGCCATGGACGAGGCATTGGATCGTGAGATTGTCGAGGCGGTGCGGCGGTTCGTCGATCGCGACGTGATTCCGGTCGCGAACGAACTCGAGCATAACGACGAATATCCGCATGCGCTGGTCGCGCGGATGAAGGAATTGGGGCTGTTCGGGGCGACGATTCCGGCTGAATACGGCGGACTCGGCCTGAGCTTCCTCACTTACGCGCGGATTATGGCGGAGCTGTCGCGGGGCTGGATGTCGCTCGCGGGCGTGATCAATAGCCACCTGATCATGGCCTACATAATCGCGCATCAGGGCACGGAAGCGCAGAAAAAATATTTTCTGCCCGGGATGGCGGCCGGCGAGAAGCGCGGCGGACTCGGCCTGACCGAACCGCACGCCGGCAGCGACGTGCAATCGATCAAGACGGTCGCGCGCCGGCATGGCGACAACTACGTCCTCTCCGGCAGCAAGATGTTCATCACGAACTCCCGCAACGGCACGATGCTCGCGGTCGCGGCCAAGACCGATCCGTCGGCCAAGCCCGCCTATGCCGGAATCAGCATGTTCGCGGTCGAGAAAAATGAGCATGGACCGACCGTCAGCGCGCCGCTCAAGAAGCTCGGCTACAAGGGTATCGACACTTGCGAAGTGCTGTTCGAAGACCTCGAAGTGCCCGCCGCGAATCTGATCGGCGGGGCCGAAGGTCTCGGCTTCAAGCAGGTGATGAGCGCGCTCGAAGTCGGCCGGATCAACGTCGCCGCGCGCGCCGTCGGCGTCGGTCAGGCCGCCTTCGACTCTGCGATCCGCTATGCCCAGCAGCGTACCGCCTTCGGCAAGCCGATCGGCGAGCATCAGGCCGTGCAGCTCCTGCTCGCCGATATGGGCACGCGCCTGCAGGCCGCCCGCCTGATGGTCGAGAACGCCGCGCGCAAAAAAGACGCCGGCGAACGCTGCGACGTCGAGGCCGGGATGGCCAAGCTGTTCGCCTCGGAAGCCTGCGCCAAGATGACGCTCGACGCGCTGCGCGTGCTCGGCGGCTACGGTTACATGGCGGAATTTCCGGTCGAACGGTTTTATCGCGACGCGCCGCTGATGATGATCGGCGAGGGCACGAATGAAATTCAGGCGCTGGTGATCGCGCGCGGTCTGCTCGCCCGTAATCGGATTTGAAGAATCGTCAACCGCGCGTTGGCGATGAACGCGGGGCGCGCCCGTGCGCGCTCCGGTCGCTTACGCCCCGCGACCGCCGCACGCATGGATAATCCGGCCGAGATTCGATCGGCCCGCCAGCGGCGCGATCGCGCGGGCGGCTTCATTCATCCGCGCGAGCTCGTCAGGCTCCGGTTCGCTGGCGAAAATCCGGTCCCATAGCGCGACCGTCACGCCGAAGCATCGCTCCGGCGCGCGGCCATGATGCGCAAGATGGCGCGCGCGCATCCGCGCCTCGTACCGGCAGGCCGGCCGCGCGAAATGCATCCGGTAATGTTCGATTTCATAGGCGGCGAAGCCCGTCGCCGCGCCGAGGAAAAAAATTGTCGTCGGCCCGAGGCCGCCAAATCTGATCGCCGCCGCGAGCGCGATTGCGATCGCCGGCCACGCGCCGATCGCGAAGACCCGGCCGGGGTCGCCATGATGCGCCGCGTGCATCGCATGCACCGGCCCGCCCATCCGATGGCCGAGCCATCCGTGGATGGCGTATTCGAGGAAGCTCCAGGCGAACAGTCCCGCCGCGAAAATTCCCGCCGCCGCGATCACCTCGCGATCCTATCAGGAGCGGCCCGCTCTGTCCGCAGCCGCCGCCCGCGCCCGCAGCACATAGTGATAGCGCGCCGGAGCGAGCGGCTCGACCGCAAAACCCGCCGCCTCCAGCCGTGCGATCGCCTCGCGCTGACTATAGGTATGGTCGCGCGGCGGGCCGACCGGACGCTCGACTTCGGCGCTCCAGTCGATAATCAGCGCGAAGCCGCCCGCCGCCGGGAGCGCCGCGAGATCGCGCAGCGCGTCGTCGCCCAGTTCGTGCAATACGTTAAGCGCCAGCACCCGATCGGCGCGGCCGATCAATTCGGGCAGCCGTTCCGGCGTCGCGGTTGCGAGATTGGGCAGCGCGGCCTCGGGCCGGGCGCGCAACCGCGCGAGCATCTCGGGCTGCTCGTCCAGCGCAATCACTTTCACGTCCGGCCGCGCCCGCGCGATCTGAATCGCATAGGTTCCAGTTCCGGCGCCGAAATCCACCACCGTGGCGCCGGCAGGCGGATCGAGCCACGCGACGACCTCGGCGGGCGGCAGATAGGCAAACCGCGCCGGATCGTCGAGCAGCGCCGCGCGCGCCGGATCGAACCGCTCGGGCTGGCGCGCGCCGTGACGGTCGCCGCGCCCGTGATGGTCGTGTGGATGCTTCATGCTTGCCGCCGGGGCGCGAGCGATTTATTCAGCCAGAGCCGCCCGCGCTATCGGCGGTTTAACGCCGCCGCGATCCCGGTGTCAAGTTGGCCGCGGCCGGCCGCCGCCGCATCGACCGCCGGCCCGTCGGTTCATGGCGTGCCGCACAGCGTCCCGTTGATGTCGCATTGCGGCTTGACGCCGGCGTTGCGCTGATCCTGCACCAGCGTCGCGATCTCGGAGTCGGTCTTTGAATTTATCGGACATCCGCACAACTGGCTCGCGCAGCAACTGCATTGCGCCGCGACCTCGAGCTTGATTATTTCCGACACGTCGCACTTGCCGAGTCCCGCGCAGGCCTTGCCGACCAGGTTGCGATCATTGCACTGATCGGTGCACAGGGTCGCATCGCAAGTGAGACCGGTCTGGACCCCGCTCTTTTGCGTGCAGGCGCTGTACTCCGCGCATACGGTCTGACAGTTGACGCCGCTGTTCGGCGGAATCGTCGTGCTGCCCGGCACATACAAAGGGCATCCGGCGCTGCCCGGCGCGTCGGGCATGCAGCCGCTCCCCGGACTGGGCGCGGTTCCGGACGTGTTGCCCGGCGCGGTTGGCGCGTCCGACGAAAGCGATAGCGTGGGATCGATCGGAGGCGGCGCGGCAACCCCGGCCGCGGGCGGCGGCGGCGGCGCATAGGCGGCCGACCATACCAGATCAGTTCCCAGCATACAGGCCTGATTGTTCTGGCCGACCTGATAGGGGCCGTCGAACACCGGACATGAGCATTGCGTCATGCCGGCGCTGTCCGGCGCGGAACAGGGCGCGGTCATGCAGCCGGCGTACGGCGCGGCCGCGCAATTGGTTTGGCCGATCCCGTTGGTCGGCGCGCAATCGAAGCTGAACGTCGAAAACAATTTCGCGTTCGGCATCAACGTTCCCTGGTTCACCGACTGGCAAACCGGCGCCGAGTTGGGCGTCGCGCAGGCGCTGCCGTCCGCGCCGCATTGAGCGACCGTGCTTTGGTATATCGAGTCGTTCAGAATCGCATTGATATCGACGTAATACGCTCCGTACGGGATATCGAAACACTGGCAATTCGCGAATTTGCCGTCCGGCGTCAACTTGCACGACAGATCCTCAGTTCCGGAACTCGGTCCCGAGTAATAACACAATGCGAACGGACCGCCCCGGCACGGCACGAAGTTGCTGGGCTGCAACAGGATATCCGCGTAGGCGGGTCCATAGCTGGTGGTCCAGTTGGCGGGATTGTCCCAGAACGCGGCGGAATTCGGCACGTAGTGCACCGGCGTCGTGGTCGCCCGCGGCGTCGTGCCGCTCTTGTCGCCGCCGCATCCGGCCGCGAACATCAGGCCGGCGATCAGGCAAAGCAGTCCAAAATTGAATCGCGAGCCGCGCGGTCGATGCGTCCGGCCCATCTCAAAGCGCGTCATCTCCCCTCCCCTGCCGCACGTCAACCCGCGGCCTTCGTCGCGAGAGGGGCGCCAGCCGGCGCCGGCCACTCGGCTGATGTCAGGAAATTTCCCCCGTCCACTTCCGGACCTGATTCGAATTAGCTCGGACGCATGGTTAGCACAACTATCAGCAGCAAACCAATACAATTTGTCAGCTTAACAGGCGGCGCAACGATTTACGTCAATTAGGCAAGTAATTGTCAAAATAAGCGATTCGCGATAATCGGTGTGAAATCCATTGAACCTATGCCGCGCCGACGTCACCGTCCGCGCGGCACCGTCACGCGGGCGGACTTCGCGCGCAATCGGGCCGATCCGCGGATTCGCGAGGCGCCCGCAATACTGCTAAGAGGGTTAAGGAAGCTCCGCACAAGGTCCATCGTGTCATTCCGAGCGCGGCGAAGAATCCCGGGATTCTTCGCTGCGCGGACTCCGTTCAGAATGACAATCTGACTGGTGCGGAGCTTCCTTAGCGGCTTGCGCGCGGCTACGATCGTGATTGCGACCGTGCGCCGGGGGTTCACGCGGATGATCGTGCAGATTTACAGCATGACTTCGATCGCCGACGCGGTGGCGACGGCAGCCGCCGGAGCCGGTCTGATCGGCGCGGTCGTGGCCGAACCGGGAATCGTGCCGGAAGGTATCGCGCCCACGGCGGCGCGCGAAATTTTCACCGCGATCCGGCCGCGCGCCCGCGGCGTCGCGCTCTCGCTCGCCGACGATCGCGACGAGATCTGCGCGCTGGCCGACGCGGCGCGACCCGACGTGCTGCATCTGGCGGCG
>JAJXYM010000217.1 GCA_021780585.1 Deltaproteobacteria bacterium | reverse complement strand
GTCGCGCAGGCGCGCCGCCGCCGCCGCGGCCCATCCCGCCGCCCGCCGCCGTCCGGTGCGCGCCAGATAATGGGCGCTGTCCTCCAGATGGCGCCGCAGGCGCGCGCGATTCGCGCCCGCCAGCAATTCGCCGATCGCGCGTTCGACGATCAGATTGATGCGCTCCTCCTGCTGCGCGCGATTCAGCACAATCACGCTGTTGCGCAGGCTCGCGACCTCGTCCGCGTAGGCGCGGACGGCGTCCGGTCCGAAAGTGAAGGCGCCAACCTCCGGTTCGTTCATCAATTCCGCGGGCGGATCGTGCTCGATTTCGCCGGCGAATTCCGCGTAAACGGGATGGTCGAGTTCAGCGGGCGGAGACGCAGCGATCAGCTCCGCGCGCAGCGCGAAGAAGTTCCCCGCCTCGCGGCGTCTGGCATCCGGCGTGCGCCGCCAGGCGTCGCACAGGATAAAATCCGCGACGCGCCAATCCGCCTCGACCATCGGCACGCCCGCGCGCCGCTCCAACTCGCCGCGGTCGGCGCGCAACTCCTTGCGCGTGAGCGCGGCAAGCGTCACGCCGACCATCCCGTCGCGCTCCGAAACGAGGCCCCACAGCCGGCGCAGCCCGCCGCCCGGCCGCGACTTTACGATCCAGACCACGCGCGCGCCGTCGGCGTCGGCCGGCGAAATCAGCGCGCTCAAGCCGCTTTCGACTTCGGGCGCATGGGCGGCCGCGATCGCTTGGGCGGCTTGCGCCGCCGTCCGGGGCGGTTCGATACCGCGCTGGCGCAGCCGGAACAGCGCCCGCCGGATTTCGCGCCGATCGCCGCCGGCGGCGCCGGCTTCCATCGCGGCGAGGGTCGCGGCGGCCCGTTCGAGCGGAATTTCGCCAAGCGCGCGGGCAATCGCGCCGGCGGTCACGCCGGGCGCGCTGCGCAGCGTTTCCAGCGTCGCGACCGCGGCTTCCGGCGCGACGGCGGGATCGAATCCAGCCGCGCGCAAACGGGCGTCTTCCGCGCCGGTCCCAATGAGTTTCGCCATCTCGTCAGCTTTCCAAACCGACCTGAATCGTGAAAGCCTATTTGGCGGTTTCTCA
This sequence comes from Deltaproteobacteria bacterium, assembly GCA_021780585.1. Lineage (GTDB taxonomy): Bacteria > Desulfobacterota > Binatia > Binatales > Binataceae > JADMIL01. The sequence goes on along the minus strand of JAJXYM010000217.1, from coordinate 2,137 downwards.
CGCTGTCAAGCGCGCGACGCCCGCCGGCGGATGGGGCGCGTGCGGCGCGGCCAGTGGGGGGCAATGGCGATGCGTAATCTCGAAGCGAAATTCCGCGTCGGCGATTTTGCGGCGGCGCGGCGCGCGGCGGAGGCAATCGGTTTCGGCTGGTGCGGCGAACTGATTCAGCGCGACACGTTCTTCAAGGCGGCGCGCGGCCTGTTGAAACTGCGCGAGGAGCCCGGCGGAGCCGCGCTGATCAATTACCGGCGCGCGCCGCGCGGTGGTCTCGAACTGAGCGACTACTCGATCGCGCCGATCGCGGAACCCGACGCGATCCGCGCCATTCTTGAGGCGGCGCTCGGCGCGATCGCCGAAGTGCGCAAGAGCCGCACGCTGCTGACCCGTCGCAACGTGCGGCTCCATCTGGACCGCGTCGCCGGGCTCGGCGATTTCGGCGAGATCGAGGCGGTGGCTGGCCCTGACGACGATGCGGGCGCGTATCGCGGCGAAGTCGAGGAGATTCTGGCCGCGCTCGGCGTTCCCGGCGATCAATTGATCGGCGTCTCGTATTTCGAGCTGATGCGGCGTTAGCCGCGCGCGCGGCGGCCCCCGTCTCCGTCGAGCAGCTCCAGCAGGGTGAGCGTCAGATGGAAGGTGAGGCCCCAGATAACCTGTCCGCCGTAGAGGATCGCCGGGTAGCCGCTATCCTGCCCGCCGCGGTTCCATCGATGCCGCCCGCGATAGCGCGGATCGCTCAGCGCGGCGAGCGGCACGGTGAAGATTTCCGCGACCTCGCGCGGATCGGCGCGCAGCTCGGGCATGCCTTCGATCACGCCGACGAACGGCGTCACGTCGATATTGGTCGAAAAGGTGCGGCGGCCGGCGAAGCTGCCCAGCACCTGTATGGCGGCGGGCTCAACGCCGACTTCCTCGTGGGTTTCGCGTAATGCCGTCGCCATCAGGTCCGGGTCGCGCCGATCGAAACCGCCGCCCGGAAACGCGACCTGGCCGCGATGGCTGGCGATACGGTCGGAACGGCGTGTGTAGAGCACGTCGATCGAATCGCCGCGCACGATCAACGGCGCCAGCACGGCGGCGGCGCGGCCTTTGTTCGGGGTGGGACGGGCGACGGCGTCGGCGGGCGTGAGTCGGCGGCGCAAGCGGTCAAGATATTCGCGAACGTTGGGATTCTGGTCTTCGGTTTCCATCGGTAGCGGATAGCGTATTCCGATCATCGCGCCCGCGCTCTTCCAGCGCAAGCCCGATACTGGCAAGTTAGGTCCGGCGATGGGAACGCATGAACACGGCGAAGACGCGACGTTCGCGGGCGGCGCGCGTCCGGAAACCGCGGCGCCGCCGCGCGTGCTGATCGGGCGATGCCACGAGATCGTCCTGAAAGGCGGCAATCGCTGGCGTTTCGTCGAACAGCTCAAACGTAATCTGCGGGGAGCGTTTGCCGATACCGGGATCGGCCGCATCCGCGGCGAAGGTCCGCGCATCCTCGCCGAATTGCCCCCGGGCGTGAGCGACGCGATTGCGCGGGAACGCGCCGCGCTGGTCTTCGGACTGCAAAATTTCACGATCAGCCGGCCCGTGCCGCTCGATCTCGAAGCGCTCAAGCGCGCGGCGATCGCGGCCGCCCGCGCCCATCCCGCACGAACTTTCCGGATCACGACGCGGCGCGCCGAAAAACGCTTCCCGCTCAATTCGATGGAGATCGATCGGGCGGTCGGCGCCGCAGTCGCGGCGGCGATTGGCCTCAAGGTCGATCTGGAAAATCCCGAACTCACCATCAATATCGAGATTCTGCCGCAATCCGCCTATCTCGCCGCCGGCAAATATCCCGGCGCGGGAGGGTTGCCGGTGGGAGTGACCGGGCGCGCGACCGTCCTGCTCTCGGGCGGAATCGATTCGCCGGTCGCCGCGTACCGGATGATGCGGCGTGGACTGCGGCTCGATTTCGTGCATTTTCATAGTCATCCGCTGGTTTCGACCGCCAGTCGCGAGAAGGCCTGCGACCTCGCCGCGCATCTGACGCGCTACCAGGGGCGTGCGACGCTGGCGCTCGTACCCTTCGCCGACGCGCAACGCGAAATCGTCGCGCGCGCCCGCCGTCCACTGCGCGTGGTGCTGTACCGGCGCATGATGCTGCGCA
>JAJXYM010000439.1 GCA_021780585.1 Deltaproteobacteria bacterium | reverse complement strand
GTGCCGGAATTGCGCCGGCGCGGCCGGCTGCCCGCTCCGCTCGACGGCGCGACGCTGCGCGAGAGCTACTTCGGCGCCGGCCATCCCCGCCTCGCGCCCGACCATCCGGGATGGCGTCTGGCGGGCATCCGCGCGCCGTCGCCCCGCTAATCAGTCGGCGAGATTCGCCGCCTGACCATCCTGCATGATATAAAAGGGGCGCGGCGCCATCGCCGGCGCCGCGCCCCACTGGCTAGCGACTGACTATTCGCGCGCGAGCCGCGCGCCGCTCACGCCGCCGCGCCCGGTCGCACCACCTGTCCCGGCAGGGCGCCGCTATGCTTGCCGCGCTCGTACAGCGTCGTGCCGTTGACAATCGTGTATTCGATCCCTTCCGCGGGCATCACCAGCCGCCGCGCCCCTCCCGGCAGATCGTTCGCCATCTTCGCCCGCTTGGCGGAATCGACCGTGTTGTAGTCGAAGATCGTGATATCCGCCTTCAGTCCCTTTTTCAGCCGGCCGCGGTCGCGGATGCCGAAAAAGTCCGCCGGTTCCGACGTGATCCGCTTGACCGCGTGCTCCAGCGTCAGCGCCTCGCGCCGGCGCACCCAGTTGCCGAGCAGATAGGTGGCGTAACCCGCGTCGCACAGCATATCGACGTGCGCGCCGCCGTCCGACAATCCGATCATCGTGCGCGGATCGGTGATCAGCTGGCGGATCCCGTCCTCATGATATTGCGCCATCGTGTACTGGATATTCAGATCGTCCTCGATCGCCAGATCGAGGAACGTATCCAGCGGATCCTCGCGCCGCTCCTCGGCGGCTTCGCCCACCGTCTTGCGCTCGTACTTCTTCAGCGCGGGATTACTCACTTCGAGAATTTCCACGCGATGCCATTTGCCGGTGAACAGATGCGGACTCTGGAGGTCCTTACGGAACGCCGCGCGGAATTCCGGATCCGCGTATAGCCGTTTCTGCTCCTCCACCGGCTGATTGAAGGCGCAGTTCCACGATTCCATGTCGGAAAAAGTGAATGGATTGCGCAGGTCGAGCTGCGCGACGAACGGCTTGCACAGCACCTGCGGCAATCCGCCGCGGCGGATCAGCGGCTCCAGCCGCGTCAGCGTTTCGTTGGCGCGCTCCGGATTCTTCGGCGTGGTCGACATCGCCAGCCACGTCACCGGCCGCCCGCTCTCGGTCAGCAGCAGATCGAGCAATTCATACTCGCTGTCGCTGACGCGGCCGACCTTCTTGGTCAGCGCGACCTCGATCGCGCCTTTGCCCTGGCGCTTGAGCACGTTGGCGTAGGACCTCAGTTCGTCCTTGCTCGCCAGCCGGCAGGCCAGCGGCGTGCCCTGGAAGCCGATATGCTGGGCGAGAGTGGTAGTCGAGACGCCCATCGCGCCGGCCGTCATCGCCTCGTCCAGCAGCGCCGCGATCTTCGCGGTCTCCTCCGCGGTCGCCGCCCGCTCCATCGACTCCTTGCCCATCACGAAATGGCGAAACGGCGTCAGCGGGGCGAGGAAGCCCACATTGATCCCGACCCGGCGCTTCTCCGCCGCGCCGATAAATTCCGGAAAGGTCACCCAGTCCCAGGTCACGCCCTTGGCCAGCGACGCATACGGAATCGCCTCGACGTTGGTCAGGTCCCACGCCGTGATTTCGCGATTGTCGGGCTTGCATGGCGCCACGCCCACGCCGCAATTGCCCATCACGACGGTCGTGATGCCATGCCACGAAGTGCAGCTCAGCAGAGGATCCCAGCAGATCTGCGCGTCGTAATGGGTATGCGGATCGACGAAGCCGGGCGCCACGATCAGCTCCGACGCGTCGATTTCGCGCTTGCCGCGCTCGCCCACCCTGCCGATTTCGGCGATCCGGTCGCCGGCCACCGCGATATCCGCGCGGAAACGCGGCGCGCCGAGGCCGTCCACCACCGTGCCGTTCCTGATTACCAGATCGTATGCCATGTGATTCCCCTGTCCGGGGCGATGCCCCGTTACGCCGCCGCCGCGTCCGCTCCCGGCCGGCCGCGCGCCGCCCGCGGCGCAATCATCAGTTCAGTTAGAATACTCAGTTCAGATCGATATGATACAACTCGGCCGCGTTGCCGCAGATTATCCGGTTTCGGACGTCGTCGGGCACGCCCTTGAAATCCCGCTCGATCACCTTGAGCGAATCGGGCCAGGTGGAATCGGTATGCGGAAAGTCGGAGGCCCACATGAACTTGTCGGCGCCGAAATACTGGAACAGCATCGGCCCGATCGGATCGTCCTGAAAGGTCGCCCACATCTGCCGCCGCACGTATTCGCTCGGCTTCATTTCGAGCGGTTCGCTCGAAAGCGCGCCGAATTTCTCGAAGGCGTGATCGAGCCGGTACATGTAATGGGCGATCCAGCCGGTATCGTTTTCCGCCGAAACGATCCGGAGCTCCGGAAAACGCATCAGCACCCCGCCGAAAATGATATCGGTCAAAGACTTCTGCACTTCATGAATCAGGTTCATGTAGCCGCGCGCGAAAGAGGGATTGCGCGACTTGACCTTCTCGCGATCCTCTTTTGATTTCGGCGGCTTCTTGCCGGTCACCACATGCAGCGACAGCGGCATCCGAAGCTCCTGCGCGGCCCGCCAGAAAGGATCGTAATCGCGCAGATAATAGGGCTTGTCGCGCGGCGGCGCGCCCCAGATCATCGCGCCCTTGAGGCCGATTTTCGCCGCCCGTTCGAGCTCTCTCACGCCCTCGCCGATATCCTCGAGCGAGACCAGCGCGATCGCGTGGAAACGCTTGCGGTCGTGCGACGCGAATTCCGCCACCCAATCGTTGTAAACGCCAAAGCAGGCCCGTTGCAGCTCGGCGTCGTCCAGCCCGAACAGCGGCATCCCGAGCGTGGTGTACAGGACTTCGGCGCGCACCCCGTCGATATCCTGATCCTTGATTCGTTCGACCGGGTCCCATCCGCTCGGCCGCGCCGCCTCATAGCCCTGCTCGCGATTCGTGCGCCCAAGAAACTCCTTCAGCTCCTTGCCGCTGCGCCCGGCGGCGAAGCCGCCCGCCACCGGAAACGGCGAGATTCCCGGCGCCACGAACAGGAAGTCGCCCTTGCTTTCGCTGCGGATTACGCGGGGCGAGCGATCGCGGAATTTTTCGTCCAGCCGTTCAAGCCACAGATTGGCCGGCTCCATCATATGCGAGTCGGCGGAGATGACCGGTTGCTCCGGCGCCATCGGCAGTCCCTCCTAATGCATTAGT
>JAJXYM010000167.1 GCA_021780585.1 Deltaproteobacteria bacterium | reverse complement strand
AATCGATCACCATCAGACTGCCGCTGCCGTCGGTGAACGGTCCGCCGATTTCAACCACACCGCGCTCGACCAGCGGGCGGAGGTTTTCGAGATGGGCGGGTCTGACGCGCGGGCGCAGCGCGGCGCCGCCGGGTCCGTCATGGCCAATTATCACGAACAGCATCGCACGCAACCCCTCGCCCGGAAATCTTCCCAACCGTAGCATGCGCGCGCCGCCGCGCTCCAGCCGCGCCCGCTCCTCCTGGCGAACCGCCGACTAATCACCGACGTCGTCAGAAAACCGCGACGGAATTTCCCGCAACCGCGCGCCGCTCCACCTTCTCAACGGCGGATCCCGCAAAGCCGGGCGTGAATCATTCGTGGGGAGCCAGACGACGTGTTTTTCGCCAGTGGGCTTCGGCGTGCCGGCACGCGGCGACGCGGGAACGTGGCTGTCCGACCTCGATTAACCAGAAGAGGGGGAATTATGATGATTAAAGATAAAATAAGCTAATCGACGTAATAAGATGTCAACAATCCATATTCTATAGCTAGACAGTAAATTACTTATCTTGTATCGTCAAAAATCTGGACAAGATAGATTGAATCTTCTAAGAGAACTAAAAGATGGCAACGATGAGAACGCCGTCAATTTAATCGAATTTTTTCGTCGTTCGCGCATGTAAAGAACCGTCGAGGCGGTCCTCACCTTAGCCAACGCGAAGTTCAAATGCCGCGCGGCGCTTGGGCTGTTCGACGCTCCGAGCGCGAATTTCAGATGGGGATAATTCAGATGGAGGGAATAATGAAAAAGGCGCTGACTGTTTCCTGTTGTTTGCTGGGCTTGGCGATAGCCTGCATTCCTGCCTACGCGAGTCCCACCAGAAAGAAGATCACGCTCTCCTGCGACGTCAGCGCCGGCGCCGACGTTATTACCGGCTCCGCGACCGTGACGCTGTGCGATTCAGCGAGCCCGCTGTGCTCCGGAGCGACGGTTGCTTGCGCGCCGGTCGCTTGTGACAGCAGCGGAGCAACCGCCCCTATATCGGTCACCGTTCCCTGCGACTCGACGACGTTCAAGGTGGATGCGTTTTACGCTACTATTGGCGCCTCAGATTATTCAGTGGACCCTAACACTGGCGCCCTCACCCTCATAGGCACAGGAGGGTCTGACCTGCCCCCGACCGCTCTCGGAGGGAAGGGATATTCACTCTCGGTTAACACCGTCGCCAGCGGCGGCAGCGCGAATGACCTGGTGCTGTTCTCGATTAAGTGACGCCGCTGGCATCCTGAACACGCGTCAAAATCAGGGGATCCGGTTCATTTGCATGAGCCGGGTCCACGCGATTCAGCGCTTGAACTCCGAGCGCGCCACGGCGCCGGGACGGTCGCCGCCTAATTCACCGCGATCGCGCCGTAGCCGAGGTAATATATCGCGAAGTAAACGATCCCGATTCCGGCCAGGACCGCGAACGCGATCCGGTCACGCGGTCCGATCGGAAAATCGATATAACTGGTCGGCGCATTGCTGATCCCGAAGCCGCGCGCCTCCAGCGCCATCGCCATGTTGTTGGCCTTGCGCAGCGCGCCCATGAAGACCGGAATCACCACCGGCACGTAGCGGCGCACGCGCGCGATCGGACCGCCGCGATTGAAATCGTAGCCGCGCAGACTTTGCGCCTGCACGACGGTCAGGGCCGAATCGATGAACAGGGGCGCGAGCCTGAACGCCAGCGTGATCGCGAATCCCACCCGGTACGGCACGCCGAGCCGCTGCAATCCCGCCGTGAACTCCTCGACCTTGGTCGTCGACAGGAACAGCACCGAGGTCGCAAGCAGTTCCGCGAGCTTGAGGCCGCGGCCAAATCCGAACACCAGCGACGCGCGGCTCAGATGGATTATCGGCAGATTCACCAGCGCCGGACCGCGCCGATAGAAGACCATCCACGCGAGCGTGGTGAAGAAGATCAGGAGTATGAACAACCAGCGCAAACGATAGAAGTTGGGCCACGAACCCGTCGCCTGCGCCAGCGCGACCATCAGGATTCCCAACGGCAACAGGGCCAGCGGATGGTCCACCCAGTAGACCGACCAGAACATCACGAACAGCGCACAGACCTTGACCGTCGGATGCAGCCGGTGAATCACGCTGCGCCGGTCGATATAGAGGTAAATGGGCATCAGACCCGCTCCCGAATCCGCTCGACCAGCTCGTGCGGACTGAGCGCGACGAAACCGAAGCGGCGGCCGAGCGCGGTCGTCTCCGGGACGCGAAACGACGATCCCGCGAGCAGATCGTCGCGGACGAACAGTTCGCGCACGGCGCCATCGAACATCACCCGCCCACGCCGCATCAGCACCGCGCGCCGCGCATATTCCGCGACCAGCCAGGGCGTATGCGTAATCATCACGATCGCGATTCCGGACTCGTTCAGCTCGCGCACCAGCGCCATCATTCGCCGCTGCTCGCGATAGTCGAGACCGGTGGTCGGCTCGTCGAGAATCAACACGCGCGGCCGGAGCGCAAGCACGCTCGCGACCGCCAGGCGCTGGCGCTCGCCCTTGCTGAGCAGAAACGGATCGCGCCCGCGCATCGCGCCCAGATCCACCGCCGCCAGCACCTCTTCGATCCGCCGCGCGGTCGCCGCCGCGTCGAGTCCGAGGTTGCGCGGACCGAAGGCGATCTCCTCCTCGACCGTGCCGGCGAAAATCTGATGGTCGGGATTCTGGAAGACGTAGCCGACTTCGCGCGCGGTTGCCGCCGGCGCGAGCCCGGCGCGGTCGCGACCGCCGATCAGCACGCGCCCGGCGGTCGGCTCGAGCAGGCCCACCAGATGCTTTGCGAGAGTGGTTTTGCCGGAACCGTTCTGGCCGATGATCGCAAGGAATTCGCCCGGCGCGATGGTCAGGTCCACCGCGTCGAGCACGTGCGGACCGAACGGATAGGCGAAGCTCACCCGCTCCAATTGCGCGATCGGAGCCGCGGCGCCGCGCTCCCGCGCGCCGTCTTGCGCCGCGCGAACCTCAGCGACCAGCTCCGCCGGCGCGGGCGCGAACCGTCGCGCATCCGGCAACTTTGGCCAGCGCGCGCGCACCAGCGCCTCGGCGTGATCGAGCGACTCCGCGTGCGCGGCGATCCCGAGCAACCCGAGCGCGCGATTCAGGTCCGGCGGATGCACTCCTGATCGTTCGAGCAAATCGAGCCGCGCCATCACCGACGCCGGCGGCCCGTCGGCGACAATCTCGCCCTCGCCCA
>JAJXYM010000383.1 GCA_021780585.1 Deltaproteobacteria bacterium | reverse complement strand
GGCGCCGACTTCAAACCAGCGGATGCGAAAGGCCGCGAAGGCGCGTTCGTCGGCCGGTTCGACCTCGGCGCGCAGGCGGCTCAGGGTCTGGCGATGCAACCGATGGAGGACGTAGCGATCGCACCATTCGCTTGCCGCCGTTGGCGTTTCGGCGCCGCGCGCCGCCGGGTCCGGCGCCGGACGGGTGAAATTGCCGCGAAAGATCGCGCCGCGCGATTCCAGCGCGATCAGGATTTGTCCGACTTCAGCGGCCGGCATCGCGACCCGCTCCGCGATTTCAGCCGCGGTCGCGGGAACCGATGTCGCCATCACGCGGCGCACGATTTCCATACGCGCCGTATCGGAATCGATTGGTGGGCGGTCGCCCGCGGGAAACAGGCGCCCCTGAAAATCCAGGGCGTCGGGATAGGCGGCGGCGAACAGCGCCGCGTCTTCCGCCGCGATCAACGTCATGGGCGCGTCCGGCGCGACGCGCATGCGCATGATTCGTCCCGATTGTACGAGTCGATCCGCCAGCGCCGCTGGCGCCTCGCCGAGCGCGGAGACTTCCGCCGTCGCGAGCGCGCCGCGCTCGCGAATCAACTCGTGCAGCTCGTCGGCGTTGCGCGGCCGATAGCCGGGCGCGGTCGCGGCGAGTTCGGCGCCGATTTGCGCGATCGCGCCAGCGGCGATCAGCCCCGACAGATCGTCCGCGCGAAATACTTCCTCGGCCAGCGCGCGATTCATCGTCACGGAGCGGCTGCGCCGGTCGGCCCGCTCGCCGTCGTCGAGGAACGAATAGTCCCACGCCAGCAGGATGCGCTGGGCGAAGACCGACGGCGCGACGCTATCGACCAGCCGGACGCGCACGTCGCCCGACTCGATGCGCGCGAGCAGTTCGGCAAGGCGCGGCGCGTCGGCCGACTCCTCGAGACATTCGCGCATCGTCTCGCTGACGATGAAATGATCGGGAATTTCGATTTTCGGCGGGCGATTCTCGAAGCAGGCGTTGCGCCGGGGGAAAATCGCCGCGATCAATTCCTGCGTGCGCAAGCGCTGAATCCACGCCGGAACCCTGCGCCCCTTGAACGAGCGCATCACGCCGAGCGCGCGCGTCGCGACGTGGCGGAAGCGCACTTCGAACATCGGCGCGTCGAGCATCGCCTGCCCGAGCACGTCGGCGACCCCGCGCGCATCGACCATCGCGAGCAATTCGCCGAGCTCGAAACTATGGCGCGAATTGAGCGCGAGCAGCGCGCCGTCGTCGATCGCGGAGGCCTGAATTTCGAAATCGAACGACTGGCAGAGGCGTTTGCGAATCGCGAGGCCAAGTCCGCGATTGAAGCGGATGCCGAACGGCGCGTGAATCACGACCTGGGTCCCGCCCACGCCGTCGAAAAAACGCTCGACCACGATCGTGCGTTCGTCGGGCACGACGCCGAGCGCCGCGACCCCGCGGCGAATCCAGGCGGAGGCCTGCGCGGCGGCGTTTTCGTCGAGCGCGCATTGCTCGACCAGCCAGCGCGCGCCTTCGGCGTCGCCGTCATCGCCGCGCGCGACCAATTGCGCGATCCGGCGGCGCAGGTCGCACACCTCCGCCGAGAGCGCCGCCGAGCGGCCGCCGGCCTCGGTCTGCCAGAACGGCAGCGACGGCGCCATCCCGGGCGCGGGCTCGACCAGCAGCCGATTTTTCGAGATGCCGAGGATGCGCCACGGCGTCGAACCGAGCGAGAAAATGTCGCCGCGCGACGATTCCTGGGCGAAGTCCTCTTCCACGTCGCCGATCTTGCGCCCCTCCGACGCGATCACCGCGTCGTAGTTGCCGCTTTCGGGAATCGTGCCGCCCGAAGTGATCGCGGCGAGCCGGCCGCCGCGCCGGGGCCGGACGCGCCGCGCGATCGAGTCATAGAAAATTTTCGGCGCCGCGCCGGCGATCCGCTCGGGCAGACTGGCCGCCATCTGTGCGAGCAGACGCTCGAGCGCGGCCGCCTCGAATTCCGCATAGTTATGCGCGCCGCGCAAAATCGCGAGCAGATCGGCGCGCGGCAGATCCTCTTCTTCGGCGGCGATCGCGACGATTTGTTGCGCGGCGACGTCGAGCGGCGCGCGCGTCACCTCGACCGCGTCGAGCCGGCCGGCGCGAATCGCGCGCACGGCGGCGGCGCATTCGATCAAATCGTCGATCGTCAGCGCGAAGAAGCGACCCTTCGGCGTCGCGCCCAACTGATGGCCCGAGCGGCCGACCCGCTGGACGGCGGCGGAAAGCGATTTCGGCGAGTCGATCTGGCAGACCAGATCGACCGCGCCCACGTCGATACCAAGTTCGAGCGACGCCGTCGCGACGATCGCCTTGAGCTCGCCGCGCTTGAGCCGCTGCTCGGCCGCGAGCCGCTCCGCGCGCGCCAGGCTGCCGTGATGCGCCATCACGGCGTCGGCCCCGACCCGCTTTTGCAGCGCCAGCGCGATCCGCTCGGCCCATCGGCGCGAAAGCGTGAAAATCAGGGTCGTGCGATGCTCCCCGATCAGTTTGGCGACCGCGTCGTACATCGCCTCCCAATGCTGATGGGTGGCGAGCGGACCAAGTTCCGGGCCGGGCGCGATCACGCGCAGATCGAGCGCGCGCGGCGCGTCGTCGGCGCGCACGATTTCGACCGGCCGTGGCCGGCGCGTTCCGTCTGGATCGATTTCGCCGCCGGCGAGAAAAGCGGCCAGCGTGCCGATCGGATTGAGCGTCGCCGAAAGTCCGATTCGCACTGGCCGCGGCGCGCCGCTATTGCGCACCAGGCGTTCCAGCCGCTCCAGCGTAATCGCCAGATGGGCGCCGCGCTTGTCGCCGGCGATCGCGTGCAGTTCATCGACGATCACATGGCGCACCGCGCGCAGCTTTTCGCGAAAGCGCGGCGAGGTCAGCAGGATAAAGAGCGACTCGGGCGTGGTGACGAGAATGTGCGGCGGCCGACGCAACATCGCGTTGCGCTCGCTGGCGGGAGTGTCGCCAGTGCGCAGTCCCGCGCGCACGGGAGCCAATTCGATTCCCATCCCGGCGGCGACCGCGCGCACGCCGGCGAGCGGCTCTTCGAGATTCAGGCGGATATCATTGGCGAGCGCCTTGAGCGGCGAGACGTAGAGGACAGAAACCGTGTCGGTCAGGCGGTTCGCGGCAGCTTCGCCGATCAGCCGATCGATCGCCCACATGAAGGCCGCGAGCGTCTTGCCGCTGCCGGTCGGCGCGCACAACAGCACGTCGTGGCCGGGCGCT
>JAJXYM010000201.1 GCA_021780585.1 Deltaproteobacteria bacterium | reverse complement strand
GCCGCCGATTTGGGCGACTTTCCGAGCTTCACCAAACGCGGCGGACGCGAAAGCGGCGTGACCGTGATGAAGCGGCCGTCGTGCGTGGGGCCGATCGCGTATCGCGGCCTCGAGGCGCTGCGCACGGATCTCGCGAACCTCAAGAGCGCGGCGGCGGGAGCGAAGGCCGAAGAGACGTTCATGACCGCGGCGTCGCCGGGCGTCGTCTCATTCTTTCTCACCGACAATTACTATCACGACCACGAACGCTATATCCGCGCGATCGCCGAGGCGATGAAGACGGAATATGAGGCGATCGTCGCGGCCGGGCTGATTCTGCAGGTGGACTGTCCGGACCTGGCGATGAGCCGGCATATCCAGTTCAAGAATCTGAGCCTGGCGGAATTCCGCAAAACGATCGAACTGCATATCGACGCGATCAACCACGCGCTGGCCAACGTCCCGCCCGAACGATCGCGGCTCCATCTGTGCTGGGGCAACTACGAAGGGCCGCATCACCACGACGTGCCGCTCGCGGAAATCGCGGACATCGTGTTCAAGGCGCGCCCGCAAGGGTTGTCCTACGAGGCGTCGAATCCGCGCCATGAGCACGAATGGGAAGTCTTCAAGGAGCTCCGGCCGCCCGACGGCAAGATACTCATACCCGGCGTGATCGATTCGGTGACCAACTTCATCGAGCATCCGCGGCTGGTCGCGCAGCGGATAATCAATGTGGCGAACGTGGTTGGGCGCGAGAACGTGATTGCCGGAACCGATTGCGGCTTCGGCACGATCGCGGGCGTGTCGCGCGTCGACGGCGAGATCGCGTGGGCGAAACTGGCGGCGCTGGCGGAAGGCGCGAAAATCGCCTCGTCGCGGCTCTGGTGACGCGTCGCGCGGAGATTTCCGCCTGAATGAAGAGCGGCCGGTCCGCCGCGCGGCGGACCGGCCGGTTATCGACCTATCGGCGTGAATCGCACGCCCGGCCGGCGTCTTCTACTTATGGCCGTGCGGATGATCGTGATGGTGATAATGGAAGGTGAACATCCCCATCAGATCGCCGATCGCCGGACCGTTGGTCGGCGCGTAGGGATTCGCCGTGGTCGCGACCGGATCGGGCAGATTGTCGCGGCTGGCGGGCGAAATCGCCGGCAGTTTCCAGTTGGCCTCGACGAACTTCGCGAAGGAGACGTGGTCGTAGTAGTCGTGCACCACGTGGCCGCCCTCCGCGTAGGGCGACACCACCAGCATCGGGATGCGCGTGCCGTCGCCGAGAAAATCGATCGGCTGGATATAGCCCGAATCGTAGTAGCCGCCGCCTTCGTCAACGGTGATCACGATCGCGGTGTCTTTCCATAATTTCTGATTCGACTGCACCATATCGATGATCTTGTGGCAGAAGGCCTCGAACAGCTCGAACTTCGACGAGGCCGGATGGCCGTCGAGGAAGCCGTCGGGCTTGACGATCGTGACGGCGGGCAGGGTTCCCGCCTGGATATCGGAATAGAGATCGTGAATGCCTTTCAGGTTCGCCCGCAGCGACGGATTGGTCATGATCTGCTGCGAGTAGAGGAACGGATTGCAGATATTGCAATAGGTCGCGTCCTCGCCGGTTTCGGTTCCGTTGCCCCAGCCCTCGCCGTAGTAGCTCCACGACACGTTATTCGCGGACAGGAGCAGGCCGAGATTCGGCTGCTGGGTGGGCGGAATCGTGAAATCGGAGGGTCCGCCCTGGTAGAGCTCCTGGCCGGTCCCAAGATAGGCGGGATTATAGTTATTGACGATGTAATAGGCCCCCTTCGCGCAATTGCCGTCGTTGAACGGCTTGTACGGGAGCGCATTGAGATAATCCATGATCGGCGCGACGCCGGGCTGGGTCGAATCCGCGCAATTGACGTAGGAACCGCCGCTGTAGCCGTCCTGCGTGTAGTAATTATTCGTGCCCGGCTGCGGATCCGGATTTTCGATCTGGTTGAATGGCGGAACTCCCGGCGTGCCGTCGCTGTTGGCCCAGTAAATTCCCGTGCCGTAGCCGATCGCGATATGATTCGCGCCCGTGCCGCCCATCACCGCCTGATGGTAATTGTCGCTGAGGGCGTATTGTTGGGCGAGCTGGGTGAAGTAGGGAACGTCGCCCGCCAGGTTGTTGTAAAAGCCCATCGCGATCGAGCCTTCGCCGGTGAAATTCGCCGGTTCAGGATTGCCGTTGCCGCCGGTGGCGACGGTGGTCTCGACGAACGGGAACAGATCCATCTGGCATCCGCTGGGATTCCGCGCGCTCGCCTTGCTGATATCGCAGTCGGTCTCCTGCCACATCTGGAAGAAGCGATGGACGGGACTGCCGGCGTAATCGTCGTAGGAAATATAGTTGGTGATATCGAAAGGATTGTTGGACAGCGCGCCGTCGACGAGAAAGCGCGTATCCAGCCCGCCGCTCAGGCCGGTTCCGCCGATCGTGAGCATGTAATAGTCATACAGCGGCAGGGCGGGTTCGACGGCCTCGGCCGCGCTGACGTTGTTGAAATAGGGATTGGTCGGACCGCCGACTTTGGGCGCCGGCAGAGTCGCGTAGGGCGCGGTCTTGGCCGGATTGATCTGGAACGTGGTCGTATCGGTCGCCTGATACTGGGTCGCGATCCCGGCGTTCGGTCCGGGCGTGCCGTCGGGATTGACGATGCCCTCCGACAGCAGGTTCCATACGCTCTGCCCCGCCGGCGGCACGTAGGTTCCGAAGACGTTGTCGAACGAGCGGTTCTCGCCGATGATCAGCATCACGTGCTTGATCGGCGTACGCGTTCGGTTGTCGTTCGACCCGGCGCCCGAGTTGGCTTTCGCCCAAGCGACCGGCGCGGCGAGCTGCGCCAGCAGCGTCGCGCCCGCGGCCAGCGCGGCCGTGATCCGTTTGCGCCTGTTGTGCTTCATCGATTTCTCCTCCCTGGCATGGATGGACAATTCCATCCGGGGAACGCCGGATTCGCGGCGTTCCCCGAACGTGCGCACTCGCGCGGAGCGGCTCAGAGATGCGCGATCGCGACCGCGAAGACGGCCATCGCCGCCGCCGCGGAGCCGAGCGCAAACCAGAGCCATCCGCCCGAGGGCGCGTAATGCGTCATTGCAAAAGCCCCCGACCAATCACCGGGAATGGGAGTAACAGCGCGGGATTGCGCGCGGATTAAGGCGACAGGCGCCGCGCGCTAATTGATGGTTGCTCCGATTTTGCGGATCGGCGCGGATTTGATTGCGGCGATCGCGCGGACGCGAGGCCCCGCCGTCTATAATCGGCGGCGTCTCTCTACAACCGCGCGGCCGCGACGACTAGACTCTTACGCGGATGGCTCAAGAAAAACGGCAAGGCGCACAAGACGGGTACGAACTCGTCGCCGACAATCGCAAGGCGCGCCACGACTTCTTCGTCGAGGAGACGCTCGAGGCGGGAATGGCGCTGACGGGGACGGAGGTGAAGTCGCTGCGGGCGCATCGCGCCAACCTGCGCGACAGCTACGCGCGGATCAAAAGCGGCGAGGCGTATCTGCACGGCGTGCATATCGGCGCCTACGCGCCGGCCGGGCAGTTCAGCCACAAGGAGACGCGGCCGCGCAAGCTGCTGATGCATCGGCGGGAGATCGAACGATTGTGGGGAAAGGTGCGCGAGCGGGGCTATTCGCTGGTGCCGCTCAAGATTTATTTTCGCGACGGGCGCGCCAAGGTCGAGATTGCGCTGGCCAAGGGCAAGCGGCTCTACGACAAGCGCGAGGCGATCGCGCGCAAGAGCATGCGGCGCGAGCTCGAGCGGACGCTCAAGGACCGCAATCGCTGATCAGGCTGGCGGTCCGGATTGCGCGGCGGCCGGCGCGGGCGCCGGAGTCTCGCCGGCGAGCGCGCGCAATCGCGCGATCCGGCGGCCGAGCGGCGGATGGGTCGATAACAGGTTGCTGAGGAAATCTTCGTCGTTATCGTCCGCGCCCTGCAGCGGATTGACGATGAACAGATGGGCGACGCCGCGCGAGGCGTTGCGCAAGGGCGACTCGATACGCGCGATCTCTTCGAGCGCGCGGAGCAGGGCGCGGGGATTGCGCGTAAATTCGACCGACGCGGCGTCGGCCAGATACTCGCGCTGGCGCGACACCGCCATCGCGAGCAGTTGCGAGAAAATCGGCGCCAGGGCGGCCAGGATAAACACCGCAAGCGCGATCAGCGCGCCCGCTTCGCCGCTCTCGCCGTCGCGATCGCCGCTCCCGCGCCCGCGATTCCCGGCGGCGCCGAAGCCGCCGAACCACGACCATCGCCAGACGAAATCCGCCAACATCGCGACGCCGCCGACCAGCACCGCGATCATCATCATGGTGCGGATGTCGTAATCGCGGACATGCGCCATCTCGTGGCCGAGCACGCCCTGCAGCTCTTCGCGATCCATCCGCTCGATCAGCCCGGCAGTAACGCAGATAACGGAATGCGCCGGATCGCGGCCGGTGGCGAAGGCGTTGGGCGCGGGATCGTCGATGATATAGGCGCGCGGCGTCGGCATCCGCGCCGCCAGCGCCATCTCGTGAATCACGTCAAGCGTCATCTGATGCTTGACGGAATCCGCCGCGAGCGGACGCGCATGCACCGACAGCAGCACCAACGAGGCTCCGCCGTAATAGGAGAGCAGCGCCTGCAGCAGGCCGAAGCCGAACGCGACGATCGTCAGGATCGGCGCGCCAACCAGCCGGCCGTCGATCAGGCGCAGATTGCCGGCGAGAAAATCGAGACCGCCGCCGAGCGCCGTGAACAAGGTCACGAACACGGCGACCAGCAGCGCGGTCTCGCGGCGATTTTTGCGTTCGAGCCGCCAGAAACTGTCGCGCGGTTCAGCCATCGCGATCGTTCGCGCGGCGCGGCGCGACGCACGCGCTGGCCGTTATTGGTCGAAACGGTGATGCCGCCATGCGTCCGCGCGTCGGGCGCTCACGCGCGCGGCGCGCCCAGCGACAGATCGACTTTCGGCAGCGCTTCATCCTCGGGCGCGGCCTTGAAGTATTCGGCCGTCCGGAAGCCGAAATTATTCGCGATCAGATTGGTCGGAAAGCTCTGGATCTTCGTGTTGAGGCCGAGCACCGCGTCATTGTAGGCCTGACGCGAGTAAGCGATCTGGTTTTCGGTCGTGGTAAGCTGCTCCTGCAACTGCATCACGTTCTGGTCCGACTTGAGTTGCGGATAGTTCTCCATCACGGCGAGCAGCCGCCCGAGGCCGGCGGTAAGCTGGTTTTCGGCCGCGACGCGAGCTTCCTGATCGGGCGCGGCGACCGCGCGATTGCGCGCTTCGACCACGCGGGTCAGCGTATCGCGTTCGAACTCCATGTAGCCTTTGACGGCCTCGACCAGGTTGGGAATGAGATCATGGCGGCGTTTGAGCTGGACGTCGATCTGGCGCCACGCGTTATCGACTTCATTGCGCGTGCGCACCAGCGAGTTGTACGCCACTATCGCGTACACCACGATCAGCGCCAGAACAATCAGCACGACGGTCATGATGGGTCGCCGCCTTTCCTTTAATCAGGCTGATTATGCGCCACTTGCGACGGGTAATTAAAGCCAGCCGGCGGCGGGCGGCGCCGAATCACGATCGGCGCGACGGCGGCGGCGGTTCGCGCGTCACGCCGGGCGGAACAGGAAAGCTTCCGTCCGCCCGGCGCACGACGTCAGTTGATCTGGATCTTGACCGGCTTGGTCTCCGGCCGTTTCTCGACCACAACTTCCAGTACGCCGTCGCGATAGCTCGCGCTCACCCGCTCGGCGCTCGCGTCCTTCGGCAACTCGAAGACGCGCCGCAATTGGCCCCACGCGCGCTCGGCCATCCGCACCGACGCCTCACGCGGCCATTCCGGACGTTTGCGCTCGGCCTCGACGATCAGCTTGCCGTCTTCCACCCGCACGGTAATCGAATCGTTCTTCAGGCCCGCCATCTCGAAGTGGAAGCGGTAACCGTCCTTGTCCTCGATCACGTCCACCGGCGGCGTCAGCCGGCGCGGACCGGGCTGCGCATCCCGCATCAGTCCGCTCATTTGATTGCGCAGCCAGCGATTTCCCACGACGCCGTTTTCGAAAAAC
Source organism: Deltaproteobacteria bacterium (assembly GCA_021780585.1). Taxonomy (GTDB): domain Bacteria; phylum Desulfobacterota; class Binatia; order Binatales; family Binataceae; genus JADMIL01. Next base: position 7,177 of record JAJXYM010000201.1, on the reverse strand, counting down.
AGTTCCATCCAAATCCTCCTTCGGCCGAAACCGAAATGATTATTCAATATTCCGGCCGAGCTGGCTCGTTGTCGTTCGCCCCGCTCAACCGCTGAGATGAAACTAAGTACGAATTGCGCGGCGTCAAGGGCCGCGGCGGAGGATTCGCGCCCGATTATGCGGAGCGTTCAGTCGGCCGGGGCGGCGTCGCGGCGGGCGCGTTCGGCGTCCTCCGCGAAGCGCCGCGCCATCGCGAGGTCCCCGAGTTCGCGGGCCAGCGCCTCGCCCCGCTTCAACGCCTCAATCGCGCGCGCTATGTTGCCTTTGCCGAGATAGACTCCGGCCTTGCGAAAGATCTTTGCGTAGCGTTGACCTTTTTCAGCCGTGTTCATGACCACCCGCGATCACACCGTCGATGCGATCCTAGGCGGGGCGCTCAGCCTCGTCCAGCCGCGCGACGGCTATCGCTTCGCGATCGATTCCGTCCTGCTCGGCCGTTTCGCGCGCGCCCGTCCGCGCGACCGCGTGCTGGAGCTGGGCGCGGGATGCGGCGTGATCGCGGCCCTGATCGCGGCGCTGCAGGGTCCGCGCGAAATCGTCGCGATCGAGCTGCAACCGGCGCTCGCGCGGGCCGCCGCGCGCAACGCCGAACTCAACCGGCTCGCCGCGATGCGCGTGATCGAGGCCGACCTGCGCGCGCCGCGGATCGCCGGCGTCGCGCCGGCGTCGTTCGATCTGATCGTCGCCAATCCGCCCTATCGCGCCGCCGGCAGCGGCCGCGAAAGCCCCGACCTGTCGCGACGGATCGCCCGCGGCGGGGCCGGCGCGACGCTCGCCGAATTTCTCGCCGCCGCCCGCCGCTACGCGGTCCACGGCGGCCGCGTCGCGATCGTCTTCGACGCGACCCGCACCGCCGAGCTGATCGCGGCGATGGCCGCCCGGACGCTCGAACCCAAACGGCTCCGCTTCGTCCATCCCCTGCCCGACGCGCCCGCCGCGAGCGTGCTGGTCGAAGCGCGCAAGGGCGGCCGCGCCGAGATCGCGATCGAGCCTCCCCTCATCGTGCATACGCGGCCGGGCGTCTATAGCGACGAAGCCCGCGCGCTACTGCATAATGGAGTCGCGCGCGACGGAGATTTCAATGACTAATCCGAAAACGCTCGGCGCAATACCACTCACTCGCCGCGCGCCGCGCGAAATCCCTCGCCGTATCGGCTCCCCGGAAATCGCCGCGCCTACTCGGCGGCGAAAAATTCCAGCGCCTTGCGCGCGACCAGCTCCGGCTGCTCCATCGGCAGGAAATGCGTCGCCTCCGGGACGATTTCGACGCGCGCCCGCGCCGCCTCGCGCGCGACTCGTTCGGCCAGCAACACGCCGGGTGCGTCGCTCTTTTCGCCGAACAGCGCCAGCATCGGCGCGGCGCAGCGCAGCATCAATCCGAGACCGTCGAAATCGCGCGAGGTCTCGTAAACCCGCGCCTCGATCTCCGGCGAACAGCGCAGCGCGCGCGCCCCGTGATGGGTTTCGAAGGTGCCGAATTCGCAGTAGTCGCGCAAAATATCCGCGCGCCAGGTGTCGCAGGGCGGTTTCGTGCGGAAATTTTCGTACATCGCGGCGACGCTGTCGAAAACCCGCTTGCGCTTGAGCGTGCGCTCGCGCAACTCGGTCGGACGCCGCACCGGGGGCGTGGTCAAATCCAGGATCACCGGCTCGACCAGCACCGCGCGCGCGATCAATTCCGGCCGCCGGCTGCCAACCGCGCCGATCGCCGTCGCGCCCGCCGAATGGCCGATAGCGCGCACGCCGCGCCAGCCCATCGCGTCGATAAACCCCTCCAGATCGTCGGCGGTCACGTGCCATCCGTCGATCGGCCGGCGCGGCAGCTCGCTCTCGCCGTGGCCGCGCTGGTCGTAACTGAAGACGTGGCCGGCGCGCCGCAGCTCCCGCAGGATCGGCCGATAAATCCGGCCGAGAAACCCCGTCGCGTGGAGCAGCAGGATCGGCGGTCCGTCGCCGCCCCAGTCCAGATAATGCATCCGCACGCCATCGACGATTACGTCGCCGCCGCGCGGTTCTTCGTCATGGTGAGGATTGTTCATCGGATCGAATCTTAAAAGACCGGGGCGATTAAGAGAACCGCCCGGCGCAATCCGACCCGATCGCGCCGGCGCTTCCCCCGCGCGCCGACTTCGGCTAGCACTACCAATTCGGAATCCCGCGCGCGCCGCGGATGGATTGGGGAGCGCTCTCGATGTTGACGATCGGACTCACCGGCGGAATCGGTTCGGGCAAAAGCACGGTGGCGAAATTTCTCGCCGAACTCGGCGCGCCGATTCTCGACGCCGACAAGGTCGGCCACGCCATCTATCAACCCGGCGGTCCCGCCTACGCCGACATGATCGACGCCTTCGGCCAGGGCATCCTCGCGCCCGACGGCACGATCGATCGCAAAAAGCTCGGCCCGATCGTCTTCGGCGATCCCGCCGCGCTCAAACGGCTCAACGCGATCGTTCATCCGAAGATGTTCGCGCGGATGGGCGAAATGGTCGCGGCGATGCGCGCGGAGGGCGAACGCAAACCGATCGTGATCGAAGCCGCCATCCTGATTGAGGCGAACTGGCAGGCGCTGGTCGACGAAATCTGGCTGGTGGTCGCGAGCAAGGAGCGCGTGATCGAGCGCGTCGAACGCGACCGCGGGATGAAGCCGGAGCAGACCGAGGCGCGGATTCGCGCGCAACTCTCCGACGACGAACGCCGCCGCCACGCCGCGGTCGTCATGGTCAACGACGGCACGCTCGAGCAGTTGCGCGCCGCCGTCGCCGAGCTGTGGCGCGGCGCGCTCGAACGCAACGCCGCCTGAGGGCGCAAGCGGCGGCGCGCTTGACTGGGCGCGCCCGCCGGATCAACAAAGGTCGCATCGGCGGAAAAGAGGCGCGGCGATGAAAATCCTCGTGATGGGCGCGGGCGCGGTCGGATGCTATTACGGCGCGCGATTGCAACAGGCGGGCGAAGAAGTCGTCCTTGGCGCGCGCGGCGACCATCTGCGCGCCCTGCGCGAACACGGCCTGGACGTGCGCAGCGCCAAAGGCAATTTCCGCCTCGACGTCACCGCGACCGATCGTCCGGCGGCATTCGCTCCATATGATTTGATTCTGTTTGCCGTCAAATCCTACGACACTGAAGCCGCCGCCGAACAAATCAAGGATTGTCTCGCGCCCGACGGCGTGATCATGACCATCCAGAACGGCGTCGAAAACGAAGATCTGTTATGCCGCTATTTTCCGCGCGCGGCCGTGATGGGCGGTAATTCGCGGGTCGGGGCCGAGCTGGTCGCGCCGGGCCGGCTCAATCATACCGCGCTCGGCATTATCGAATTCGGCGAACTCGACGGCGCGATCACGCCGCGCGCCGAACGCCTCGCCCAGCTCTTCCATCGCGCCGGCATCCTCGGCGAGCTGACCACGGATTTGAAGACGATCCGCTGGTACAAGCTGATGGGCAACAACGCCACCAACACCGTCGCGACGCTCAGCCGCACCACGCTTGGCCAGATGCTCGAGGATCCCGACGGCTACAATCTGGTGCGCACCCTGATGCTCGAAACGTTGGCCGTCGGCCGCGCCGAGGGCGCGAACGTCAGCGACGAACGCGCCGATCTGCAGTTGCGCCAGATTCAGAAGAGCCTCAACGCCTACGCGATCAAACCTTCGACCCTGCAGGACCTCGAACGCGGCAAACGCCTCGAATACGACGCGATCAGCGGAGCCGTGGTGCGCGCCGCGCGCCGCCACGGGATGCGCGTGCCGGCGACCGAGACCGTCTACGCGCTGCTCAAGCTGCTCGACAGTAATCGCAACGGCGGCAATCGCTGACGCGGGCGCGCCGCGCGATCGCGGAAACCTCCGCGCGCTCTTCTGTTGTCATTCTGGGCGAAGCCAGGAATCCCTTCGGGCGGCGGCTCCGCAAAACGCGGAATCCCGCGCCAACCGCGCGGGATTCCAGAGTTGGCCGTGCAACGGAATGTCAGCGCTTCTCGAACTGCTGCTTGCCGAACAGCACGTCCCACGATTTCTTGTCGGGCGCGGCGCCGCGCGCTTTCTCCAGCTCTTCCTGCATCACCGCGATTCCGCGTTGCACGGCGGGCCGCGCCTCGATCGCGTCGTACCAGCGCTTCAGATTCGGGAAATCCTCGAGCTTCTGACCCTGCCAGTTATGCGGCCGGATCCACGGATAGGCGGCCATGTCGGCGATCGAATAGTCGCCGGCCAGATACGGAACTTCGCCGACGCGCCTGTCGATCACGCCGTAGATCCGCCGCGCCTCGTTGGTATAGCGATCGATCGCATAGGGCAGTTTCTCCGGCGCGTAGCGGCGGAAATGATGCGCCTGGCCAAGCATCGGACCGACACTCGCCATCTGGAACATCAGCCATTGCACGACGTCGTAGCGCCGCCGCACGTCTTGCGGCATGAATTTCCAGCCGCTCTTCTCGGCCAGATACATCAGGATCGCGCCCGATTCGAAAATCGCGAGCGGCTTGCCGTCGGGGCCGTCATGGTCGACGATCGCCGGAATCCGGTTGTTCGGGCTGATTTTGAGAAATTCGGGCTTGAACTGATCGCCCTTGCCGATATTCACCGGAATAACTTTGTATTCCCAGCCCAGCTCCTCGAGCAGGATCGTGACTTTGTAACCATTGGGCGTGGTCCAGAAATAGACGTCGATCATAAGCGGCTCCTCGGTAACGGCCCGGACGGCCGTGCGGCGTGAACGTGCTTCAATCTGACGCGGGCGGGCGCCGCCGCGCAAGGCAATAGATCACCAGCGGGGGCGACTATTCACGCGCGCCGCCGTTTCCGGCCGGCGGCGGTTTCATGATGCAACCGGATTAGCCTGACGCGCTGGCCAGCTTGCGCTTGAGCTCGTTTTCGAGCTTCACGAAGCCGCCGCCGTTCATCTTCTGATTGAACTCGTCGCGATAGTTCGCCATTGTGCTGACGCCGTCGACGACGATATCGTAGAGCCTCCAGACGCCGCCGTCGCGCCGCAGCGAGTAGTTCACCTTCAGCGGTTCGGCAAGATTCGGCATCTTCACCTCGCCGTACACTTCGGCGAGATCGGAACCGTCGAAAGTCGCCTTGTTCTTCAGTCCTTCACCCGCCTCCTCGACGGTGCTCTGCCGCAGCGTGCCGAGATAGGTGTCCATCACATAGTCGGTGAAGGTCGGCACGAATTGACGGCGCTCCGCCGCCGTCAGCGTCTTCCAATGCACGCCCATCGCGGAACGCGCCATGTAGGTGAAATCGAAATGGCGCGCGGCGATCGCGCGCAGCTCCTGTTGCCGCTCGGCCGGCTTGAGCGCCGCGTCCTTGAAGACCGGCGTCGCCTCGTCGATCGTCGCCCGCACCGCCGCGACGGGACCGTCCTGCGGCGTCGCCGCCGAGGCATAACTGACAATAAATCCAGCCGCGATCATCGCCGTCGCGATCACCGCCAGCACGGTCAGCGCCCGCCGCAATCGCCGGTTAGCCTTCACCGTCCCGACGATCCGCTCGCTGAGCGTCGCGCTCGAAATACCATCCCTCCTTTTGCCCACCTTTCCGTACTCAACCCCCTTTGAAGAATTTCAGCCTATGCGGCGCGCCGCGCACGGGACGCCGGCGCGGCGCCTCGCCGCATGCGCGCGGCCGCCATCAACTCGGTGAAGACGTCCGCGGCGAAGTCGCGCATCCGCTCCACGTCGGGCATCTGGCGCGACTCGGCCATCATGCCAAATACAAGGGCCTGATTGTAGCTAACGATAGCTACGCTATAGCCGAGAGTCGCGGTCAGCGGCGTCAGCCCGACCATTTCGACCATCTCGCGGCCGGCGAGATAGAGCGGCGCCTGCGCTCCCGGCACGTTGGTCGCGATAAAATTGATCCCTGGCGGCGGCAGCGGCGCCATCTGCGCCAGAGCCGGCGCGAGCGCGCCCAGCCGCGACGCCAATTCCATCGCGTTCGTTCCGATCAGCGCGCTCAACCTCATCAGGGCCGGCGGGACGAGCTCTCCGAGACCGATCAGTTGCTCGAGCGCCCGCGCCTCTTCGGCGCGCCGGATCCGGTCGGTCTCGTCCATCACCGCCCGCAGCCGCGCGCCCGCCTCGATTGGCGCTGAAGACAACTCCGGAAACATCATCGAGACGCGATTACCCAACGCTCTTTTTTGGCCGGTCCGGCGCACGTTGACGGGGCATCCGATCCTGAACGGCGCGCCGCCGGTGCGCACGCGATGCGCTTGAAGGTAGCGAGCCGCCGCTTCGCTCAAAATCGCCAGCACGACGTCGTTGACCGTCCCACCCAGCGCGTTACGAATCGCGCGCAGATCGGCGAACGAAACCTTGAGCCACGCCAGCGCCCGTGTTGGACCGACCAGACCGGCGTTCCAGGGCGCGGCGACAATCCGCCGCCCGAGGATCGCCGCGATCGTGGCGGCGCTATTGCCGATGGTCGCGGCGCGTTCGATTGCGGCGCGCGGTGCGGCGACCAGTCCCGCCAGCCGGCGCGCTTCATTCAGGCGCTTCCGCGCCCGATCGACCAGCGCCTTCGCGACCCGGCGCGCGGCCCCTGGCATCGGCGGCGCCTGCCAGGGAACTTCGGGCGGTTCCGGCGGCGGCGCGTCGGCGCTAAGGTCCAGCGCCACGTTCAGCAGCTCCATCCCCGAAACGCCATCGATCAGGCAGTGATGGACCTTCCACAAGACCGCCGAACGGCCGCCGGCGAGCCCGTGGAACAGATGCATCTCCCAGAGCGGCCGGTCGCGTTCGAGCCTCGGCTCGAACGCCGCCATCGCCGCACGCACGAAGCTCCGATCGTCCGTACCGTCGGGCAGGCTGTGGCGTTTGATATGCTTGCGCAGGTCGAAGTCGGGATCGTCCTCGAGCGTCGCATGGGCGAGATTGAGCGACACCGGCGCCAGCCGCTGCCGATAGCGCGGCAACAGATGCATCCGCTGCGCCATGTGGTCGATTATCTCGTCGTAATCGATCGTGGCGTCGAAAAAGTTGAGAGCGCCAATGTGGAGTGGACCACCGCGCGTCTCGCCGTAGATGAATGACGCATCCTGCGCGCTCATCCGACGCGACAGCTTAACGATTGGTTTAGCCGACGCCGCCATCATCCCGCTCGCCCGCCCGACGGCGACCCGATCGATCGCCGCG
>JAJXYM010000349.1 GCA_021780585.1 Deltaproteobacteria bacterium | reverse complement strand
GCCGGGCGTGAAGTTTGGCGTCGCTTTCTGCGAGGCGTCGGGGCCCTGCCTGATTCGCCATACCGGCACCGACGCGACGCTCGAAGCCGCGGCGGTCACGGCGGCCGACGCGATCGCCGCCGGCCACGTCTTCGTCGTGATGCTGGGGAACGCCTTTCCGGTCAACGTGCTCAATCCGATCAAGGCGGTCGCGGAGGTATGCCACGTCTTTTGCGCGACGGCGAATCCGCTGAGCGTCCTCGTCGCCGAACATAACGGCCAACGCGGCGTCGCCGGCGTGCTCGACGGCAGCCCGCCCAGGGGCGTCGAAGGCGAGGCCGAGCGGGCGGAACGCCACGCGCTGCTGCGCCGCTTCGGCTACAAGCAATAGCCGCGCAGCCGGCCGATGGGTCGGCATCGCGGGCGCGGTCGCGCTATAATCCGGGATACGGCGTCGCGATTGGCGCCAGAGGCGGGGCGGGGAAGGACGGTCGAATAGCCCGATGGCCAGGGCGAACGGGCGCGGCGGCAATTCCGGACCGCGGCGCAAAAGCTCGCGAAGCGGCGCGACCGCGCGATCGGCGGCGACGGCGCGTCAGGCGCAATCGCTCGCGATTCGCGGCGTACGCGCGATCCTGCGTCTGTTTCGGCGCCTCGGATGGCGCCGGTCGCTGATCGGCGCGGCCTTGCTTGCCGTTTTCGGCACGGGCTTCTATCTCGCGCAGGTTTATGCCGACATTTCGCAACTGATCGCCGAACGCCGCGCCGCGCTCACCTCCGCGATCTATTCGGCGCCGACGGCGGTGACGCCGGGCGAAGCGATCGCGCCGCTCCATCTGATCGACCGGCTCGACCGGCTGAGCTATTCGCGCGTTGATAACGTCGCCCATCCGGGCCAATATTCGCTGACGCCGGGTTCGATGACGCTGTTCGTGCGCGAATTCAGCGACGGCGCGCGCGGCTCTCCGGCCGAGCTGGCGCATATCGCCTTCAGCAATTCGCAGGTGGCGGCGATCACGGATTCATTCGGCGCGCCGCTCAACCAGATCGAAATCGAGCCGGAAGTGATCGGCCGGCTGATGCCGGACGCGCCGGCGGAGCGGGTCGAGGCGTCGCTCGACGAAGTCCGCCCCTATCTGATCAAGGGGCTGCTCGCGACCGAGGATCGCTATTTTTATTATCATTTCGGCTTCGATCCGATTCGCATTCTCGAGGCCGCGATCGTCGATCTGCATTCGCATCGGCTGAGTCAGGGCGCGAGCACCCTGACGCAGCAGCTCGCGCGCACCTTCATCGATCAGCATCAGCGGACTTTCCGGCGCAAGATCCGCGAGCTGGCGATCGCGTTGGTGCTCGAAATCCGCCTGACCAAGAATGAAATCCTCGAACGCTATATCAATGACGTGCCGATGGGCGCGTATGGCGGCGCGCCCATCTATGGATTGCCGCTGGCGGCGCGCTATTTCTTCAACAAGGACCTGAGCGAAGTCACGCCGGCCGAGGCCGCGACCCTGGTCGGGATGATTCAGGCGCCGACCCTCTACGACCCGCGGCGCCATCCCGAAGCCGCCCGCGTCCGGCGCGACACGGTGCTCGCCCTGATGCGGCGCGCGGGCGCGCTCGACGACGCGCAATATAGCGAAGCGATCGCCACGCCGATTACGACGATCGAGGCGCCGGGGCTGCGCCGCGCGCCCTATTTCACGGACTATGTAATCAGTGTGATTCGCCGGATGGCGCCGGCGATCGGTCCGCGGCCCGGCCTCAAGGTCTACACCACGCTCGATCCCGAGATGCAGCGGGCGGCGCGCGCCAGCCTCGAGCAAAATCTCGCGCGGCTCGAACGGCTCCATCCGGCGCTCGCCCGGCGCGACCGGCGCGATCCGCTGGAAAGCGCGATGGTCGCGATCGATCCGCGCACCGGCGGCATCCTCGCGATGGTCGGCGGGCGCGATTACGGGCGCAGCCAGTTCAACCGCGCGGTCGAGGCCGAACGCCAGCCCGGATCGGCGTTCAAGCCGATCGTCTATCTGACCGCGCTCGACCCGGAGCTCAATCCGCTGCGCCAGCCGGTCACGCTCGCCTCGCTGCTGCCCGACCGGCCGATGTCGTTCGGCGGATGGACGCCGGCGAATTACGAACGCACCTATCAGGGCCAGGTGACGATTGCGGAGGCGCTCGCCGAATCGCTCAACGTGCCGACCGTTTATCTGGGCAGCCTGCTCGGACCGGCGCGCGTAATCCGCACCGCGCGCGAACTGGGTATCCAGTCGAATCTGCCTGACTATTTGCCGATTACTATCGGCGCCGGAGAAGTGAATTTGCTCGAGCTGACGGGCGCGTACCAGACCTTCGCCGCCGGCGGCGTCGCGCGTCCGCCATGGGCCATTTCCGCGATCGTCGGCGGCGACGGCGCGATCCTGTGGCGCCATCAGCCGCGCGCCGAACGCCTGATGAGCCGCGCGGTCGCCTATCTGATTACCGGCGCGCTTCAGGGCGTGTTCCAGTACGGCACAGCGGCGAGCGCCCGCGCGCTCGGACTCGGCTTCGTCGCCGCCGGCAAGACTGGCACGACCGACGATTATCATGACGCCTACTTCGTCGGTTACACGCGCCAGATCGTGACCGGCGTCTGGGTCGGCTTCGATCAGCCGGAGTCGCTCGGCCTGACCGGGGCGCAGGCGGCGCTGCCGCCGTGGGTCAACTTCATGACCGCCGCGGTGACGCGCCCGGCGCTTGGTTTCGGCGCGCCGCCGCCGGGCATCACGATGGTCGCGATCGATCCGCAAAGCGGCGGAGTCGCCACGCCCAACTGTCCGCGCGTGCAGAACCTGCCGTTCCTCGAAGGCACCGAACCGACTCGCCCCTGCCCGCTGCATAGCGGCTTCTTCGCGCCGCCGGCCACGACCACGGCGTCGGCCGCGCCCGCCACTGGCGGCATGACTCCGGCGAGCGCGCCGGTCGCGGCTCCGTCGCCGGCGCCGGGAACCGCGTCGAACAGCGTCTTCGGCGCGATCGGCGGCTTTTTCGGTTCGCTATTCGGCCATTAGTGCGATCGCGCCGCGGCTGGCGGCGCGCCAATCGGATCGATCTCAAAAATGCGCCCAAGCGTGGCCCCAAACAGTCATGCTCGGGCTTGGCCCGAGAATCCATCGGTCCGCCGGTCTGGTCGTCGGCATGGATGCCCGGGGCAAGCCCGGGCATGACTGATAAGAGGAATTCGCCAAATGCGCACGGCCCGGGAGATGCGCGACTCGGCCATTCTGGCCGCGGACGCCCCGCTCCGTCATC
>JAJXYM010000413.1 GCA_021780585.1 Deltaproteobacteria bacterium | reverse complement strand
GCAAGTCGAAGGGACGAAAGTTGAACAGCCGGCGGCGCGGCGGCCGCGAGGCCAATCCGCTCCGCCGGCCGGGGAGCCGGACGCGTCGCGCCGCCGCGTCCGGTACGCGATCGGCCGGTTATTTCGCCGGCGCAGGCGGCGGCGCCTCGCCCGGGCCCGGTCCGGCCTGCATCATCAATGCGCGCATCTGCTGGTGCAGGCTCCGCATCTTCTGATGGAACTCGGCGACCCGCTTGATCTGCTCCGGCTTCAGCACGGCGCGGATTTCGAGCGCGACCCTGACCGCGTTCGCCATCATCTGCTGATGCAACTGGTCGAGCTGGCGCGTCTCCGGCTCGAGGTCCTTCGCCGTTACGTTGCCGCTCGACAGCAGTTTGTCCGCGATTTGCCGGCGCGTCCGATGCATCTGTTCGAATAGCTTGTGGAAGGTCGCATGATTCTCACTGAGGATCTTGTTGACCTGTGTCTGCTGATCGGGCGTCAGATTCGCCGCCCGCAGAAACATCGGAAACGGCGGCATCCCGCCGCCCATCTCCATATGGCCATGGTCCATCATCGGGCCGCCCATCATTGGGCCGCCGGTCATGCCGCCGCCCATCATCTGACCGCCCATCATCTGGGCGCCAGCGAGCGCCGGCAGCGCCGCAATCACAATCGCCGCGATTATCAATCCCAGTCCGCGTTTCAAGTGCATAGCCTCCTCGAACCCGTAGGTAATTCGTAACTCGCCGTACCCAGTCGCAAACCGACGCGCCGTCGCCGGCTCGACTAGCCGCGATCGGCCGAAGTCGCGCAAAGCTCGCTGTCGTCTCCCGGCGTGCAAAACAGCAGGTCGCCGTAGTAGCCGGCGCCGCCGTAATTGGTGAACGCGGCGTCGCCCGAGCCGCTCGCCGCGGACGCCGCCTCGCCGTATGCGATCGCGCTGATTGGATCGGACATCATCCGGTAGCGCGGCTCGGACGCATACGAGACCGGCGCCGCCGCGATCGTCCGCGCCGCGGCCGCCATCGCGACCCGCGCCGGCGCGGCGGGACGCCATCCCAGCGCCATCATCGCCGCTACCGCCGCGGCGGCGCCGAAGACCGTCGCCCCGGCGAACCATCCCGCCGTCCGCGTCGGCGGACGCCCGCGCCAGGCAATTTTGCCGGCGCGTTCCGCCGCCGAATATTCGCGCATCGTCGCGCCGCTTGCCGCCGCCGCCGCGATCGCCGCGGCGATTAGCCGGCTCTCGCGCGCGAGTTCGGCATAGCGCGCCGCGCATCCCGCGCATCCCTCCAGATGCGTCCTGGCGGCCGGCATCTCGCCGCCGTCGGCGACGTAAAGCCGGGTCAATTCCCGTTCGTCAAGGCAAGTGCTCATCGTTCGCTCCGCAAAATTTCGCGCAGGCGGCGCAGCGCCCGGAACAGATGCAGCTTCACGGCCTGATCGGTCAGCTTCAGCGCCGCGCCGACCTCGCGCGTCGGCCAGCCCTCGATCTCCCGCAGCACGAAGACTTCGCGCTGGCGCTGGGACAGTCCGCGAAAGCCGCGCCATATCGCCGCGCCCTGTTCGTGCGTGATCGCTTCGTCCTCGGCGGTGCGCGGCGTGGTCAGGTCCGCATCAAGCAGTTCGCGACCGTCGCGCCGCCACCACTTCCACCATCCCGAGCGCCGCCGGTCGTGACAGGCGTTGATCGCCACGCGCGTCAGCCATGCGCCCCATTGCGCCGGTTCCACCCCGCTCCGGCGCTGCGCGAGCATCCGCACGAACACTTCCTGCGCGACCTCGTCGCCCTCGTCGGGGTCGCCGAGCATCATCCGGCACAGCCGCACGATTCGCGGCTGATGCGTGCGGAAGAGCGCGTCAAGCTCGGGCGGCGCGGCCTCTGACGCTTGCGCGGCTACACCGTCGGTCGCGATTGGCGGTTTCGGCGCCGTTCGTCGCATCTTACTTATTTGACGAAGCGGCGCGCGGGAGGTTTCTCCGGCGCGCGCGCCACTTCGCTGTGACCACGGGAACGGGGCGTTCTGAATCTTCTTGAAACGTTATCTCAATAAACGCCCGGTCCGCTTAGGCGCGGCGGGAAAGGCGGGTCTGACGCCGGAGTATCGAGCCTGACGCGGCCATAATCGAGGTCGGAAGGGAAAACCGACCCGTCGGCCGCCCGCTTGAACCAGCCGGCCGTCGGACGGGTCGATCGCACGTTGAGCGAGTGGAACGGGTCAGAGCGCGCTGGCGCCCCGCTCGCCGGTACGGATTCGGACGACTTCCTCCATCGGCATGACGAAAATCTTGCCGTCTCCGATTCGGCCGGTGCGGGCCGCCCGCTCAATCGTGTCGACCACCTGCGCGGCGCTCTCGTCCGAAACGATAATTTCGAGCTTAACTTTCGGCAGGAAATCGACAACGTATTCAGCGCCGCGATAAAGTTCGGTATGGCCTTTTTGGCGTCCGAAGCCCTTTACTTCGCTTACCGTTAGTCCTTGAACGCCAATACTCGAAAGGGCCTCTTTGACCTCGTCGAGTTTGAACGGCTTGATAATCGCCTCAACCTTCTTCATATGACTCCTGACGGCGGCACAGCGGAGGCGCGCCTTTTCGGGTCAAGCTCCCACCCGCCCAGAATATACCTTTCAACGCCGGCCGACCGATCGCAAGACCCTGCCCTCCGATCAACACACAGTGCGGCGTAACGTGGCGCTACGCAAGCTGAATGCCAGCCGTTTGGGCATGAATACGGACCTCTTTGCGCGTCCGGCGGGTCCGCGATGGTTACGGAATGGGCGAACGGCTACGTGACGGGCATCACAACCCCGGGCCCGGCTCATTCCGGGCGCTTCCCGCCGGCGCCTAGTTTTGGCTCCTCACCCGCCAGCAGCCGGCGGATATTCTCGCGATGGCGCGTCAGGACCAGCGCCGAAATTACGATCGCGACAGCGACGTACGGCCGCGGCGACCCGGTCGCGGCGACGGCGGGAACCAACGCGATCGCGGCGGCGATCGAGCCGAGCGACACGATCCGGCTGATCGCGACCAGCGCCAGGAAGACCGCCAACGCAATCATAACCGCGACCGGCGCCAGCCCGAGCCATACGCCGAACGAGGTCGAAACCCCGCGGCCGCCGCGAAAGCCCATGAAGACCGACGCGATCGAGCCGGCGACCGCCGCGAAGCCGACCAGCGCCAACATGGCGGGCGTGAGTCCGGCCGCTTTCGCGCCCAGGATCGGTATCAGCCCTTTCAACAGGTCGCCGGCGAAGGTGAGCGCCGCCGCCAAGCGTCCGCCCGCGCGCCCCA
>JAJXYM010000009.1 GCA_021780585.1 Deltaproteobacteria bacterium | reverse complement strand
CGTCGTAAAAGCCGCGAATCGCGCGCACCAGCGCCAATGGATTCATCCATCCGGTCTGGCCGCCGGCGCCGGCCGTCAGCAGGACCAATCCGTCCACTCCGGCGGCGAGCGCTTTTTCGGCGTGGCCAAGGGTCGCGACGTCCGCGAACACGAGACACCCAACGTCATGCAGCGGGGCGATCGCGGCGGCGGGGGAACCGACACTGGTGATGACGAGTTCGACCCGATGCCGCACGAGACAATCGAGTTCCTCACGCATCTGAGGGCGCTTGATAATCAGATTCGGGCAGAACGGCGCGGAGGCGCGATGGGGATCCCAGTCGGATGGACCGTCGAGCGCATGGCGAATTTCGCGCAGCCATTGCTCGAGCGCTTCGAGGCCGCGCGCGTTGGCGACCGGGAAGGCGCCGATCGCTCCGGCGCGACAGGCGGCGATCGCCAGCTCCGGTCCCGACACACGCAGCATCGGGGCCGCGATCAGCGGCAGGCGCAGACGATCGGCGATTCGCGTTGGCAGCGGCATCGGCGGGCGCGGTATCGAGTCGCTCTGCGCGCGCGTCACGCGGCGGCGACGCGCTCCTGCTCGCAGGAGTTGGCGATATCCGACACTGTCGCGCGATGCATGTCGCGAGTCCAGCGCAAATCGTCGAACTCCGTGCCGCGATGCATCGTGCAGCGATCGTCCCACATCACGAGGTCGCCCAGCCGCCATCGATGCGTATAAACGAACTGTCGTTGCGTCGCGTGGGCGATTAGCCGATCGATGAGCGCGCGTCCCTCCTCGTCGGGCAATCCCAGGATGCGTCCGGCGTGCGAGGCGACATAGAGCGACTTGCGATTATTTTCCGGAAGCGTCCGCACGACGATTTGCGGCGCCGGCGGCAGTCCCGCGCGTTCCTCTTCCGTGAAGTTGGTGAATCCGGTGCGCAGGCGCGAATTCGCCAGCGAATGTTCCGCGACCAGTCCGGCGAGCCGGCGTTTCATCTCATCCGGCAGTGCGTCGTAGGCGGCGCGCAGATCGGCGAATTCGGTATGGCCGCCGATCGGCGGAATCTGGCGCGCGTAGAGCAGCGAGGCGCGCGCCGGCAGGAATTTGAACGAGCTGTCCGTATGCCACAGGCGATTGCCCAACTGGAGCATCCGCATCCGGCTTTGCTCGCCCCAGATTTCGTTGCGCGAGTTGAGATTCGAGACGTCGGCGAGGTCGGCGCGCAGCCGCAGGCGCGCCTTGGTGTTGAGCGCCGCGACGCTGGTTTCGAGCGGGCCGAAATGGGCGGCGAAGTCGAGATGCTGCTGTTCGGTCAGATTCTGCGCGGGAAAGATCAGCACCGCATAGTCCCAGAAGGCCCGCTTGATCGCGCCGATCTCCACCGGTTCGAGCGGCGCCGAAAGATCGACGTCGCCGATTTCGGCGGCAAAGTTTCCCGTGATCGGATAGATCGAAATCGCCATGTTTCACTCTCGCGCCCGCCACGCTCTTGATTTCATATCTCAGAAGGCGCGAGAAGTGGTCAAGCGCGCCGCGCCCGAGGCCGCGTCCGTCCGAGGTCCGGCGTGGCGCGACGCGGCGGCGCATGCGGGCAACGGCCGCGATAGATCAGGCAAGGCGGAGGATGGGCGATGAACCAGATCAACACTGAACGCGAGCGACGCCTGGTCGATCTGGCGGCGGCGCTCGCCGGCGATTTCGCCCAGCGCGCCGCGCTCCACGACGAGGAGCGGTCGTTTCCCTACGAGAATTACGCCCGCCTGCGCGAAACCGGCTACACCACGCTCATCATCCCGGAGAAATTCGGCGGGATGGGCGCGACGATGCTCGAACGGATCAAGGCGCAGGAACGGCTGGCCCAGGGATGCGGCGCGACCGCGCTCGCGATCAACATGCATCTCAACGTGGTCGAATTCCTCATCGACATCGAGCGCAAGTTCCACGCGCCAAACGTGGTCGCGAAGCTTCGCCGGATCGTCGACGAACGGCTGATTTGCGGCGGCTCCGGTTCGGAACCCGACAACGCCGTGATCGCGCTTCGGCCGCGGACCACGGCGCGGCGCGCCGACGGCGGATGGATCGTCAATGGGCGCAAAATTTTCGGCACGCAGAGCGTCGCGCTCGATTTTTATTTCACCGAAGCGACCTGGGACGAAGCTCCCGAGGGACCGGCGATCCTCAGCTTTTTCATCGCGCCGCGCGACACGCCCGGCCTGACGTTCAAGGACGACTGGAACACGATGGGGATGCGCGCGACCGAATCGCGCAGCGCCGAGCTCAAGGACGCGTTCGTGCCCGACGACGCGGTGGTGCTCAAGCGTCCGGTTTCGCGCAGCGGCCGGATCACGCGCGTGTTCGCCAAGGCTCCCTTCACGATCGGCGCGCCGTACGTCGGAATCGCCGTCGCCGCGCGCGATTTCGTGGTCGAGTTCATGCGCGATCGGCCGCGTTTCCCGCTCAAGCATCCGATGAGCCATCTGCCGAGCGTGTACAACAAGGTCGGCGAGATGGACCTGCTGATCGAGGCGGCGCGCGCGATCATGTGGAAGGCGGCCGCCGAGCTTTACAGCGACGATTCGCAGAGCTGGGCGCGCAAGGCGGTCGCGGCGCGGATGGTCGCGATCGAAAATTCGGTGCGCGTGGTCGATTTGGCGCTGCGCGCCGCCGGCGGCGCCTCGTACTTCAAGCGCCTGCCGCTCGAACGCTACCATCGCGACGTCCGCGCGGGCCTTTACCATCCCTTCGACAGCGACGAGAGCCTCGAATTCCTCGGCAAGAGCGCCTTTGGCTTGCCGCTGATGGACCTGGAGTAGGGCGGGCGCCGGCGAGCCTTTCAGCCGCAAATCGTGAAGGCGGTTCCGCGCTTGGTGACAAGAGCCCGGTTTACCCGATAAATAGATGCGGTTGGGCAATCCGCCGGGCGGCTGATCCGTCGGGTCGCCGTCCGGGCCGCCGGACGGGTGTGGGCGAAGATTGCCATGGACGGCGCGGCGCGGCGTCCGATCGACCGCAAATCCACTGCTTTGGAGGAACTAACGTGAGTTGGGATTTTGAAACCGAGCCGGAATTTCAGCGACAGCTCGAATGGATCGAACAGTTCGTGCGCGCCGAGGTCGAACCGCTCGACTATGTGCTCGAATCGCCCTATGACGTGCGCGACGAGAAACGCAACAAACTCGTCCGTCCGCTCCAGGCCGAGGTGCGCAAGCGCAAGCTCTGGGCCTGCCATCTCGAACCCGAGCTTGGCGGACAGGGCTACGGCCAGGTCAAGCTCGCGCTGATGAACGAGATACTTGGCCGCTCGCGCTTCGCCCCGACCGTCTTCGGATGCCAGGCGCCCGATTCCGGCAACGCCGAAATCCTCGCCAAATACGGCACGCCGGAGCAGAAAAAACGCTTCCTTCAGCCGCTGCTCGACAACGAGATCGTCTCCTGCTTCTCGATGACCGAGCCGCAGGGCGGAGCGGACCCGAAAGTCTTCGCCACGCGCGCCGAGCCGCACGGCGACGACTGGGTGATCAACGGCGAGAAGTGGTTCTCGTCCAACGCGCGCTGGGCGTCATTCATGATCACGATGGCGGTCACGGATCCGGACGCGGCGCCGTATCGCAAACTTTCGGCGTTTATCGTGCCGGCCGACGCGCCCGGCGTGAATATCGTCCGCAACGTCGGCGTTGGCGACGAGCCTGAAGGTTCGCACGCCTATATGCGCTATCAGGACGTGCGCATCCCCAAGGACCATCTGCTGGGCAATCGCGGCGACGGCTTCGTGGTCGCGCAGACGCGCCTGGGCGGCGGCCGGATCCATCACGCGATGCGCACGATTGGGCAGGTGCGCAGGGCCTTCGACCTGATGTGCGAGCGCGCGCTGTCGCGCAACACGCAGGGCTCGGTTCTTGCCGACAAGCAGATGGTGCAGGAAAAGATCGCGGATTCGTGGATCGAGATCGAGCAGTTCCGGCTGCTGGTGCTGCGCACCGCATGGCGCATCGATCGCTACAAGGATTATCTCAAGGTCCGCAAGGATATCTCGGCGGTGAAGGCGCAGATGCCCAAGGTGTTTCACGACGTGGTCGTGCGCGCGCTGCAGATTCACGGCTCGCTCGGCGTCACGCCCGAAATGCCGTTCGTCGATCAGGTGCTCGAAAGCTTCGTGATGGGTCTGGCGGACGGTCCCACCGAGGTTCACAAAATCACGCTGGCGCGCCAGATTCTGCGCGATTACAAGCCAGCCGCGGGACTCTTCCCAACCGGACATATTCCCGCGCTGCGCGCGGCCGCGATCCGCAAATTCGCCGACCGGATCGAGCTTGAGGTGTGACCGCCGTGGGTGTTGACGTTTCCCGCCATGATTTTCGCGGCAAGGTGGTTGTGATCACCGGCGGCAGCCGCGGACTTGGGCGCGCGATGGCGCTCGGATTCGCTCGCGCCGGCGCGAATATCGCCGTCGCCAGCCGCAAACTCGACTCCTGCGAAAGCGCCGTCGCGGAAATCCGCGCGCTCGGTTCCGACGGTTCGGCCCACGCCGTCCACGCCGGCAAATGGGACGACTGCAACCGTCTGGCCGACGAGGTTTACGCGCGCTGGGGCCGCGCCGACGTGCTGATCAACAACGCCGGCCTCTCGCCGGTCGCCCCGTCGTCGCTCGAGACGCCGGAGGAGCTGTTCGACAAGGTGATCGGCGTCAACCTCAAGGGGCCGTTCCGCCTCTCGGCGCTGTTCGGCAGCCGGATGGCGGCGGGCGAGGGCGGTTCGATCCTCAACATCACCTCGATCGCCGCGGTTCAGCCCGCGCCCGACACCGCTCCCTACGGGGCGGCGAAAGCGGGCCTCAACGTTCTGACCGTCGCGTTCGCCAAGGAATACGGCCCCAAGGTGCGCGTTAACTGCATCATGGCCGGACCGTTCCATACCGATATCAGCAAGTCATGGTCGCGAACGGAGTATTTCACCCAGCGCGCGCGCGAGAATTTCGCGCTCGGACGGGCGGGCGAGCCGGAGGAGGTCGTCGGCGCCGCGCTCTACTTCGCCAGTCCCGCGGCGAGTTTCACCACCGGCGCGATATTGACTATCGACGGCGGCGCCGCCTATCCGAAGGCGGCGCATTCCGAATGACTATCGTCATGAGTATGCGCTGACGATCGAGCCGGGCGGCGGACGGACGCGGCTGAACGCGCTCGCGTCCGTCCGCCGAATCCGTTGCATCCGCCGCGCGGTCCCGTATCAGCCGCGTTGCAGCGCCTTGATATCGTCGAGCAGAACCCGCTCGTGGCCCTGCGGATTGACCTTCTCGTAAACCTTCCGCACGACGCCCGCCGGATCGATCACGAAACTCGTCCGGTCCCAGTATTTCGCGCCACGAAATTCGCTCTGGCCGACGCCGCAGGCGCCGAGCAATTCGGCCCTGGCGTCGGCCAGCAGGTCGATCGTGAACGAGAATTTGTCGCAGAAACTCTTGTGCGACGCGACGCCGTCCTGGCTCACGCCCAGCACGGTGATTCCCGCGGCGTCGAATTCCGACTTTGCGGCGGTGAAGGATTTGCCCTGCACCGTGCATCCCGGCGTGTCGTCTTTGGGATAGAAATAGACCACCAGCCATCGGCCGGCGAAGTCCGATAATTTCAGGACCTTGCCGTCCTGATTGGGCAGCGAGAAATTGGGGAAAGCCTGACCCGCTTGCAGCATCGTGGCCACCGTCCTTTCGTTAAGTTCATATCGATTTGCGGCAGCGCCGAGCGCGGCCGCGCCGCTAGCCGAGGCATTGGCGCAACAGGTCGAGCGCGGCGGCGGAGAACTTGCGCATATTGGCGGCGCGATCGGCGCTGCCGGTCTCGATCGTCAGCGATCGTTCCGTCGCGCCCGCGATCGCGATCGCGCTATGGCCGGGCGCGTCGCCGTAACGATTTCCAGCCGGTCCGGTCGCGCCGCTCTCGGCGATACACCAACTGGCGGCGAATTTTTCCCGCACCGCGCGCGAAATCAACTGGACGTACGGCTCCGTGGACGCGCGCATCCCGGCGAACGCCGAATCCGGCAAATCCACGAGATTGCGCCGCGCTTTGAGCGTGTAGATCACCAGTCCGCCGAGGAAATATTCGGAGGCTCCGGGTATCGCGAGCAGCGCCGAAGAGATTAGTCCGCCGGTCGAGGACTCGGCGATAACGATGCTCTCCTTGCGTTGTTTGAGCACGGCGGCGATTTTTTCGGCGGTCGGGATGAGTTCCTGCATGATCGGCCCCGTCGATTAAGGCGTTATCGGGATAAAAAATTGAATCTAGCCGAGCGCGGCGACAGCGGCAAACCCGCGCCCCGTTGTCGCGCCGCGGCGCTCGCGCCTAACGATTCCGATGGTCGCGGACGAGTCCGGGCTCCTTCGGATGCGGATAGGGGTGCATCGTCGGCTGCGGTCCGCGATGGAACTTGCGGGCGCGCGCGAGCGCGTCGCGATAAATCGCGGCAAGCTGATCCTCGGCGTCGTAGTCGAAGTCGTCGTGCAACCGCCGCTCAAGGTCGCCGCCGCGCTCCGGCTGATGCTCGAGGAACCATCGCACGGTACGCCGGATCGCCTCTTCAGGAGCGATCCGATCCCGGTAGCCGAGCCGCAGCCGGATCTTGTGCAGGTCCATCAGCTTGTGATGCGCCGTGGCTTCGATTGCGAGTCCGCGCGCGGGATATGCCGCCTCCGCCGGTAGACTGACTATTTCGAACTGATGATTCAATTCGTCGGCGATGATCTCGACCACCTGCCGCACGGTGTATTGTATATCGTCGCCGCAGTTGAAGATCTGGCCGGCCGCGGCCTCCGGATGGTCAATCGCCAGGAGCACGGCGTGGGCCAGATTTCCGGCGTAACCGTGGGTCATCAGGCCGGAGCCGCCCTCGCTCAGAATGATGAACGGACGGCGATCGAGCGCGCGCCGCATGATGCACCATTCGCGCGGCAGGAGCTGATACGGGCCGTACACGTACGGATAGCGGTAGACGGCGCCGTCCGGATGGGCCGCGAGCACGGCCTGTTCGGCGCTGGCGATCAGATAGGCGAAGCGATGCTCGGCTTCCGCCGCCACGGTCGGCGCGGTTTCGGGCGTGGGAATCGGCAGGCCGGGCGGGAAATTCGCCGCCGGATCGAAATATCCGCGATAACCCGGCACGCCGCCGATCGCGATAAACTGCCCGGCTTTTCCCGCCAACGCCTCGGCGACATGGCGGATCCGGCCGTAGGTGGCGATCGCCACGTCGAACGCGCGTCCCGCCAGCGCCTCGTCAAGGGTCTCGCGGAAATGCGGATCGGCGTGCAGATGCTCGACCTCGGGTGGTATTTCGGGAATCTCGTGGGTTCCGCGATGGAGGATCGCGACCGTATAGCCGCGCTCGCGCAATCCCTCGACCAGGAATGGGCCGGTAGGTCCGGTGCCGCCGACGATCAATGCTTTTTTCATGGGTCCCGCGCGCGAATTGATTTCGCGACGCGGAGTATGGATCGGCGGAAGGGGAAAATACAGCCCGGCGTCAGCCCTTTTCCTCGCCGCCGGGAATTTCCGGCTCGGCGCCGGCGAGCGGGTCGTATTCGAGCTTGCGGTAAAGCGTCTTGCGGTCGATCTGCAGGATCGCGGCCGCCTCGGTCTTGTTGCCCATCACCTGTCCCAGCACCAGCCGCACGTATTCGCGTTCGACCTCGGCCAGACTGAGACGCCGCGCCGCCGCTTCGGCGAGCAGGCTCGAGGTGAGATTATGCGCGCCGGCGACGCGCGGCGGCACGTCATCAACGGTAATCTGGCCATTGTGGCATAGGATCACCGCGCTGTGCAGCACGTTTTGCAACTCGCGCACGTTGCCCGGCAATGAATAACGCATCAGGCAGTCCCTGGTCTCGGGCGTGATCGTCGGAACTTCCTTGCCGCATTCGGCGGCCGCGCGCGCCATGAAATGTTGGATCAGCAGCGGCAGATCCTCGGGGCGCTCGCGCAAGGGCGGCACGTCCACCGTGATCATCGACAGGCGATAGTATAGGTCGGCGCGGAATTTTCCGTTCGCGATCGCCTGTTCGAGCTCGGTGTTGGTCGCCGCCACGATGCGCGCGTCGACGGGCGTTTCGACCGTCGACCCGAGCGGGCGAACCCGTTTGTCCTCGATCGTGCGCAGCAGTTTCGCCTGCAGCGGCGTCGGCATCTCGCCAATTTCGTCGAGAAAGAGCGTGCCGCCGCCGGCGGCCTGAAAGAGTCCAGTCTTGGCGCTGCGGGCGTCGGTGAACGCGCCTTTTACGTACCCGAACATTTCGCTTTCGATCAGATTTTCCGGAATCGCGGCGCAATTCACCGGCACGAAGGCGGCGTCGCGCCGCGCGCTGCCGAAATGCAGCGCGCGCGCCAGCAGCTCCTTGCCGGTGCCGCTCTCGCCCGTGATCAGGACGCTCGCGGGCGTGTCGGCGACCTGGCGAATTTTATCCAACGCCGCGACCATCCGCGGATTCGCCGCGATAATGTTCGGCAGGCCGTAGCTCCGCGCCAACTCCTCGCGCAGCCGCGTCAGCTCGCGCCGCAATTGGCGGTTTTCGAGCGTGCGCGAAACCACCAGCAGCAGCTCGTCGTTGCCGAACGGTTTGGTCAGATAGTCGGTCGCGCCCAGCTTCATCGACTCGACCGCGTTCTCGATCGAGCCGAAGGCGGTGATTATGACTACCGGCGTGGCGGGATTGCGCCGCTTGATCTCCGCGAGCAACTGATGGCCGGTCATCCCGCCCATCCGCAGGTCCGAGATCACCAGATCGGGTTCTTCCTGCGCAACCAGTTCGAGCGCCTGCGGCCCCGAACCCGCGCTCAGCGCGCGATAGCCGGCGTCGCCCAGAATCTCGCACAGGATGCTGGCCATTTCCGGGTCATCTTCGACGATGACGATCGTGGCCTGAACCATGTTCATGCTCCGCCGTCGTGACGGGCGAGGGCGAACGCGGCGTCGTCCGCCGTTGGCATTACGACGTAAAACGTGCTGCCCGCGGTTTCCGTTTCGAAGCCGATATCGCCGCCGTGGTCGCGCATGATCGATTGGCTGACGGCAAGGCCCATGCCGGCGCCCTGGCCCGGCTCCTTGGTGGTGAAAAAGGGATCGAACACATGTTCGACGTCCTGCGGCAGGACCCCTTTGCCGGTGTCGGCGAAGACGATCTTCAGCGCTGGCGCCCCGTTGATGAAATCGCGTTCCGTGGTGATTCGTAGCGTGCCGCCCTCCGGCGTCATCGCGTCGAGCGCGTTCATGGCGAGATTGACGAACACTTGCTGCAACTGGCCGGCGTCGCATACCGCGGGCAGCGGCCGTTTGCCGAGCTCGGCGACGACCGCGATTTTCCTGATGGCGGCTTCGGTTTCAATGAGCGTGAGTGCGTGATTGACGATTTGACGAAGGTCGCAGCGCGCGCGCAGCGACTCGCGGCTGCGTCCATAATCCAGCAGCATCCGAACGATTTTCGATACCCGATCGATCTGGGTGACGATCACCTCGAGGCCGCGGCTCACCTTGTCGTCGGCCAGCCCCCCGTTGAGGAGCAATTCCGCGCGCCCCCGGATCACGCCCATCGGCGTGCCGATTTCGTGCGCCAGTCCCGACGCCAGCGTGCCAATCGTGGCGAGCCGCTGGGCATGCTGGAGGGTGCGTTCAAGATCGAGCTCGCGCCGATGCTTGCCAAGCAGATCGTGCCGGGCGATTTCGAGTTGTTCGTCGAGCTTGCGGAATTCCTCCGTCAGCAGCGTGACTTCATCGCCGCTATGCGCGCGATCGCGCAGTTTGTCGCTCGAAAATCCCGTCACCCGGCGGGAAAGCTCGGCCAGCGGCGCCGAGACATAACGCCGCACCGCCAGCGGGATAATCGCCACGATCACGCCGACCACCAACAGCGCGGCCACGATTGAACCCATCGTGCGATCGCGCAGGTCCTCGCTCACGTCGGTCCAATCCTGCGCCACCACCAGATATCCAACCATACCGCCGTTCGATTCCAACAGCGGCACCACCCGGCAGAACCAATCCACTCTGGCATGAGCGAAACGAAATTCGGCCCCCTGCGGGTCGGGAAGCGGGGACGCCTGAATTTGATCGATTATTCCGTCGGGAAAACCGGGCGCGACCCGCCAAATGCCGCGCGCCGGCGTCAGCAAAGCGGTTTCGGTCCCGACTCGGCTGAGCCGCCGCATGATGTCGTCCACTTGGGTCCACTCAAGCGCGGCCAAATCGTTCACCATCGCCGGCGCCAGGCTGCGCGAGGTCGCGCGGATATCGCGCCGCAAATCATTGTCGTAAATCAACGTCGAATGATGGACGGTCCAATAAAGATAACCCAGCAATACCGGCGTCAGTGCCGCGAGCAACACGAGCGTCAGCCGTGTTCCCACTCTCATGAAGAGCACTATAGCTCTTTTTGCGGGCCGATCTCGCCAAACTATGGCCCGATCGATCGCGATTTCAGGCTGCATCGATTCCTATGGCTCATCATTCGAAGCAATCCGCTTGCCATAGTAACGTGCGGCGCTTTGAATGGATGATCGCGCCGATTCGGGGCGAATCGCCC
This sequence comes from Deltaproteobacteria bacterium, assembly GCA_021780585.1. Lineage (GTDB taxonomy): Bacteria > Desulfobacterota > Binatia > Binatales > Binataceae > JADMIL01. Next base: position 2,735 of record JAJXYM010000009.1, on the reverse strand, counting down.
CGGACCGCCAGATCCGCGGGTAATATCGCCACAACTCTTCGCGCCGATTCCAGTTTCCCGCGCCGATCTTTCGCTGGCACGAAATATGGTTTCCGAACGCGAGGCGAAGTTCCACATGCTCGTCGCCAATTACCCGGAAATGTTCGAGATATCGCTGAGCCCCATAATTCCACCAGCTCATTTCGAGACGGAGCCGGTTTCGCGGCGCCGCAAGCCGCTCCACGCGACTGCGATTGCGGTGCTCGCGCTATGGTCGATATTCGCGACGCCGGCGTTCGCGCGCCAGGTGTCGCTCGAGGAGGCCGTCGCCTTTGCGATCGCGAATAATCCGGATTACGCCGCCGCCTCGCGCGAGTTGTTGTATGTTCACGGCGAGCTGCAACGCGCCAATTATATTAGCCAGTACAACCCCGAAGCGTTCGCCGGCGGCGACTATCGCCACAGTTCGGAGCAGTGGGATTCCGAGGATTGGCGTGTCGATCTCTCGCAGCAACTGGAGATCTTCGGCCAGCCAACCCTGCGCCGGCAAAGCGCCGGTTACGCCGTCGGTCGCGCCGCCGCCGACTTCGCGAATCAGAAGCGACTCTTGATCGCGGCGGTCAAGCTGACCTATTACGCGGCCGTCCGCGCGCGGCTCGATGCGAATCTGTTCAAGGAGCTGGCCGCGCTCGACGGCAAGCTTAACGACGCCGCGCAGGCGCGGCTCAAGGTCGGCGAGATCGGTCAGATCGACGCCAACCTGGCCCGCGTCCGCTTTGGCCAAAGCAGCCGCGCCTTGCTCGATGCGCTCGACCGCTACCAGATCGAACGCTTGAGCCTCGGCCGGCTGCTCGGCGGCGCCGCGGGCGCGAAACCGGAACCGGCCGGCGGCCTGCAGGTCGAACCCCTGGTGGTCCACGCCGAGAAGCTGCTCGCTATGGCCAGGGAGAATCGGCCGGACTACCGCGCCGCCAAACTCGAAATTGCGCGCCTCGAAACCGACGCCAAACTCAATCGACGCCTCGCGCTGCCGAATCCGACCGTCGGCGCCTTCATGGGCCGCGAGGTCGTCGCGGAGCGCTTTTACGGCGTGACCCTGGGCGTTCCGCTGCCGCTCTTCAATCGCCGTCAGGCCGAGGCGACGCAAATCGACGCGCGCCTGCTGCAGGCCCGCGATCATCTGCGCGCGCTCGATCTCGATATCGCGCGCGAAGTCGCCGCCGGATGGTCGCGTTACCAGACCGCGCTCGCCGTGACCGAAGTTGACCGCAAGGACATGGTGGCGCCGGCGCGCGAAAGTTTTGATTTGCTCGACGCCGCTTTTGTCGCCGGAAAGCTCGATCTGCTCAGCCTGTCAGTGGCCGAGCGGCAGGCGTTCGAGGCGCGAATTGCGGACGTGAGCGCGTGGTTCAATCTCGCGGCGGCCGAAGTCACGCTTGATTTGGCGGTCGGAGGATTCCAGTGAGAAATGTCGCGATCGCCGCGCTTATCGCGGTGCTGGCGCCGTCGAGCGCGGCCGCCGTCCAGGCGCCCGCGGCCGCGCCCACGGTAAAGCTTGCGCCCGACTCCGCCGCCGCGCGCGAAATCGCCTTGACCGCCGTCACCGCGCGACCGGTCGCCGATCAAATTCAGGCGACCGCGACGATCGAGCCCGACGCCAACGCGGTCGCGATTGTGACCACGCGGATTCCCGCCCGCGTCGTCAAATTGATCGCGCAGCCCGGCGCGCGCGTCGCCGCCGGCCAGCCGCTCGCCATCCTCAGCAGCATGGAGCTGGGGCAGGCCAAAGCCGAATACCTGAAAACCCGCGCCCTGGCCGCTATCGCGGATCAAAACCTGGCGCGCGAGCAGGACCTTTACTCCCGCAAGATCGCCTCGCTGAAGGACCTTCTCGAAGCTCGCGCCGGCGCGGCCTCCGCCAACGCGAATCTGAAAACCGCGCGCGAAACCCTCCGGATGCTGACGCCCGGCTCCGCATTGAACTCGCTCGACTGGTCGGAAAAAGGCCCCGCGCTCTCCGAATTTCCGCTCGTCTCGCCGATCGCCGGCACGCTGGTGAAGCGCAATCTGACCGTCGGCGCGATGGTCGATCGGAATCAGGAGCCGCTCGTCGTCATCGACCTCGATCGGGTCTGGGTGATGGCGAGCGTGTTCGAGCATGATCTGGCGGATCTGCGCACCGGCGCGTCCGCGACCGTCACGGTCGAAGCCTATCCCGGCAAAACCTTCGCCGGCCAGGTCGCCTACATCGCCGACGAAATCGATCGCGCCAATCGCACCGTGCAGGCGCGGATCGAGGTGCCCAACCCGGAGCATCTGCTCAAGCCGGGGATGTTCGGCCGCGCCGAAATCGCCGGCGCGGCGACGCGCGAGGTCGTGGTTGCGCCCGCGTCCGCGGTCTTCGACGCTAACGGCCGCAAGGTCGTGTTCGTCGCCGCGGGCGCGGACGCCTACGCGATGCGCGTCGTGACGCTTGGCGCCGCCGGCGGCGGCGTGATCGAAATTCGCTCCGGCCTGAGCGCCGGCGAACAGGTCGTCAGCCGCGGCGGACTCGCGTTGAAAACGCTCTTTACCCGAAATCGAGCCGATTGATCATGTCGTACCGACTGTTTGAAGCGGCCCTGCAAAATCGGCTGATGACCATATTGCTGGTCGTCGTCTTCGTCGCGATCGGCGCCCGCGCCATGACCCTGTTGCCGATCGACGCCTCGCCCGACGTGACGCCCAACGTCGTCCAAATCGTCACGGAAGCGCAT
>JAJXYM010000152.1 GCA_021780585.1 Deltaproteobacteria bacterium | reverse complement strand
CATTCGCCCGAACCGTCCGCCGCGCCCGCCGCGATCAACCGGATGCTCGCGGTCTGGCTGAACGACGGGCTGATGGTTCGCGCCGATCGCTGAGGCGTCCGGCGCGCGCGGTCGCGATCCGGCGGAGGGTTGCGTGGGAGCTCGATCTGGCGCTCGGGCAGTGGCGTGATCGGCGCGGATTTGCCAGTCTGGGGCGCCGATGACGATTGATTGGCGAACGCGGCGCGCCGCGCCGGAAATCGCGGCCGTGGCGAGAGCCGGCGAGTAGTCGGATCGTGACGCCGCGCCGTATCAGGATTGAGCAATTAAGCTCGCGCGAGGAATTCCAGCAATTCGCGCGATTGCCCTATCAGATTTACGCCGGGCGCGACGCATGGTGGCCGCCCGACGTGCAGAATGAAATCGATCTGCTCTCCGGCCGCGCCCGCATCACCGCCCATCTCGACCTCTGCCCGTTCGCCGCGTGGAGCGATGATCGCCTGGTGGCGCGCGTCAGCGCCGTCGTCAACTATCGCTACAACGAACATTGGAACGAAAAGCTCGGCCAGTTGATCCATTTCGACGCGCTGCCGGGCGAGCCCGACGCGGTCGCCGCGATGCTCGAGGAAGCGATGACCTGGCTGACGCGGCGCGGGATGAAGGCGGCGCGCAGCGGTTTCGCGGCGTTCCTCGATTATCCCTACGCGATCGACAACTACGGCGCGCTGCCCTCGTTCCTGTTGCGCGGAAATCCCGACTACTACCATGGGTATCTGAAGAACGCCCGCTTCATGACTGAGAAAGGGCAGGTCGATTACACCGCGCCGCTCACGCCCGACCATCTGGAGCGCTACCGCCGTATGACCGAGGCGGCGCGCGCGGCGGGGGTCGTGATCCGCAGTTGGCGCGACTACGGATTTCTCGCCGCGGTCGACGTCTGGACCGACGTGACCAACGCCGCTTTCGCGCGCCATTGGGGATGGAACTCGATCACGCGCGAGGAGGTGCGGCCGATGCTCACGCCGCTGCAATCGACGCTGGTCGCCGACCTCTCAATGATCGCCGAGATCGATCGGTCGCCGGTCGGCGCGGTCTTTTCGACGCCCGATCTGAGCGGCACGCTGGCGCTGGTCCGCGCGGGCGTCAAGCTTCCGCCCGAGCGGGGCGGCGGCGCCCGCGGCGCGCTGATCAATATCGGCGTGCTCGAGGCGGCGCGATCGCGCGGCGTCGCGCGGGCGATGGCGGCGCATTCGTATCTTGCGATGGCGCGCAATTACATGCGCTTCGCGGGCTATACGCTGGTGCTCGACGACAACTGGCCGTCGCGGCGCACGGCCGAGAGCCTTGGCGCGCGCGTGACCGGCAACTTCGTCGCCTACCGCCGCGACTTCTAATCAGCCGCGGATTTTGGCCAGATGCGCTACTCAACGCGCGCTGGCCAGGCAAAAATACCCAGCGCTTATCGCCGGCGATCGACGACCGTCATACTCATAACGATTTAACGCAAATCAAGCAGGAAAAAAGACTATTAACGACTGATAGATTGATATATCAAGGCAAACTGTAAGCTGAATTAGGTTTTATCGGCTTGAAAGCCTCTTTTCCTTGTTCTTCGTGGCAAAGTTCGCATATAGAGACTTTGATGGGAGGATCTGAAGCGAACAGTCCGAAATACTCCACCAGACAAGCAAGGAGAGGAAGATGAGCTATCGGGGGATCTCAACGAAAGCGGTCGTATTCGCAATCACCGCGCTCCTCGCGGCAGGGACGGCGCCGCGCGCGGCGTCGGCGGCGGGCTACGGACCGAGGTCGGTCGTTTTTACCAGCGTCGCTTCGCGGCTGCCGGGAAATATCCCGAGCGAAGGTCCCGAAGCCTATGGGTTTTCGGAACTTGGCGATGCAATCGTCTTTCCCGCGCCGACCGGCGGAACTCTGGCCACCGTGGAGGTCGTTATGTCTTCATGGGCCTGCCAGAGCGGGGTTTGGAACAACCCGGCGGGAAGTGCCGGCGCCTGCGTCAGCGCGCCGCGGGCGATGTTCGATCAGCCAATCACGATGAATATCTATCAGGCGTCCAATTCGGGCACGCAGGCCTCCACCCTGCTGGCGAGCCTGACGAAGACCTTTCAGATCCCGTACCGTCCGTCTTCGAACGGGTTCGAATGCGGACCGTCGGGCAATCCGGGCGGCGACGGCGAAGAGTGGTACAGCGAGACCGACCATATGTGCTACCACGGCGTGGCCTACCCGATCGTTTTCGACTTCTCCTCGCTGCAGGTGCCGCTTTCGAATGAGATCGTCGTTGGCGTCTCATACAACACCAGCGATTACGGGCCGAATCCGATCGGGCAGAACACCGCCTGCTACAAAACGGTGGAGGGCTGTCCTTACGACTCGCTGAATATTGGCGTTTTCGGCGACGTGTACTATCCGCCCGCCGACAGTATCGTAAGTTCCGTCTTCGATCCCAGCGGCGTCTTTGTCAACTACACGATACCCAACAATTCCTGTTCGGGTAGCCAGCCCACGGGAGTTCTTGAGGATGACCAGGGGTGTTGGAGCGGATATCATCCTGAGTTGGCGATAACGGCGATGTGCGGCACGAGCGATCTGCCAGGATGCTCCAGCAGTATCGGACCTGTGGTGGGGCACCTTCCCGTAGCGACGCCGGTGCGGTGAGGCGCGCGCCCGTCCGCACGATCGGGCGGCTGACCGCGATCGCGTTAGCACTCGGACTTGCCGCCGCGGCGAGTTACGCGACCGGCGCCGTAACGATCGTGCGGATGGCGCGCCCGGCGCTCGGCGCCTGGCTCGCGGCCCGCCAGTTCTATCTGATGACGGGTGGCGCGACCGCGTTCGGGATGCTGGCGGGTCTCCGGATCGCGCGCCGGCTCGCCGGTCGCTTGGGCGCGGCGCCGGTCGCGGCGTGGGCCGCCCTGGCGGTGGCGTTGGTCGCGCTCGCGCCGATGACGCCGCTGTGCGCGGACGCGGCGCGTTTCGGATCCGGCGGCGGCGGCCCGAGGCTCGAAAGCTGGCTGGTCGGCCGGTTCGGTTACGAGGGCGGCGAACGCGCGCTCGCAATCGTGATTGCGTTCTACTATTTCGCCCGGATCGCGGGATTGGCGTTACTGGCAGGGGGCGCGATCTTCGCCCTGGTCGCGGCGGCGCTGTGCGGCGGCGGACGCGCCTATTCGTCGCGCGGTTCCTAATCGCCGTCGACCGCGTTGGTGGACCCGATCCGAGGACGGTCCGGCGGGGCGGTTTCGGCGTGTGCGCCGAAACCGCGCATCCCCTCAAGAA
>JAJXYM010000186.1 GCA_021780585.1 Deltaproteobacteria bacterium | reverse complement strand
TTTCGCCGCAACGCCGGCAGCTACGCGAGCGCGCGCCGTCGGCCGCGCGCTTCACGCCGAGCCGCACGGGAGCGTTGCAGCGATCGCAGAAATACATCACGTTGCAAATTCGCAGCGGCGCCTCCTTGTCGACAATTCCGCCCGGACTCTGCGGACCGCGCGGCTTGGAATGGCGCTTGACCATGTTGAGCCGCTCGACCACCAGCCGGCCCTCGTCGGGAATCACGCGCAGGACCTTGCCGGTCTTGCCGCGGTCGCGCCCCTTGATCACCATCACGGTGTCGTTCTTGCGAATTGCGCATTTCGCCGCCGCCGCCATCACAGCACCTCCGGCGCGAGCGAGATAATCTTGAGGAAGCGCTTGGCGCGCAGTTCGCGCGCCACCGGCCCGAAGATCCGCGTGCCGACCGGCTCGCCCTGATTATCCAGCAGCACCGCCGAATTGTCGTCGAAGCGGATATAGCTGCCGTCCTCGCGGCTCACTTCCTTGTGGGTGCGGACGATCACGGCCTTGCTCACGTCGCCCTTTTTCACCTTGGCGTTGGGAATCGCCTCCTTGACGGCGACCACGATCACGTCGCCGACCGAGGCGTAACGCCGGCGCGATCCGCCCAGCACCTTGATACACATCACTTTGCGCGCGCCCGAATTATCGGCCACGCTCAACACCGTTTGCGTCTGCACCATGGCGAGTTCCCCTCTCTACCGCGCCGCCTGCTGCAGCACCTGGCTGACCCGCCATCGCTTATGCCGCGAGAGCGGGCGCGATTCGATAATCAACACCCGGTCGCCCTCATGGCATTGCGCATTTTCGTCGTGCGCCATGAAGCGTTTGCGCTGGGTCAGCCGCTTGCCGTAGAGCGGATGCCGCACCAGGCGCTCGACCTGCACCACCACTGTCTTGGTCATGCGGGCGGAGACCACAGTCCCCTCGCGCCGCTTAATCCGCTGCCGCATCGCCGTCCTTTCCCGCCGCCGGCGCGCCGGCCGCCTGTTCCCGAATCAGCGTCAGAATCCGCGCCAGCTCGCGCCGCGCCTTGCGATAGGTCGCCGGATTATCGAGCTGATTGGTGCGCAGTTTGAGCCGCAGCCGGAAGATCTCCTCGCGCGTCTCGCGCTCCTTGATCCGCAAATCGGCCGCGCCCATCCGCCTGAGTTCGCTAAGCTCCAAGGCTCTGAGCCTCCCGTTCCACCACGATCGTCCGGACCGGCAGCTTATGCGCCGCAAGCCGCATCGCCTCGAGCGCCGTCGCCCGATCGACGCCCTCCATCTCGAACAGTATCCGGCCCGGCCTGACCACCGCCGTCCAGCCCTCGGGCGAGCCCTTGCCTTTGCCCATCCGGGTTTCCGCCGGCTTCTTGGTGAAGGGCTTGTCCGGAAAGACGCGAATCCAGACCCGGCCGCCGCGCTTGATATGGCGCGTCAGCGCGATTCGGGCGGCCTCCAGCGCGCGCGTGTCAATCCGGCAGGTCTCGGTGCTCTTGAGCCCGTAATCCCCGAAGGCCAGGTCGAGTCCGCGCGACTCGGCGCCGCGCACCCGGCCCTTTTGAATCTTGCGATATTTAACTTTCTTTGGCGACAGCATCGCTGGCTACCCAATACTTCCTTCGCTCACCATCCGCGCCCGCCGCATCATCCCTGCTGCGTCGCGGCGCCGGCGCGCTTGGCCGCCTCTTCCTGACGGGTCAGAATCTCGCCGCGGAAGATCCACGCCTTGACCCCGATCACGCCGTAAGTCGTGCGCGCTTCGGCGAAGCCGTAGGCGACGTCGGCGCGCAGCGTCTGGAGCGGAACCCGCCCCTCGCGATACCATTCCGAGCGCGCGATTTCGGCGCCCCCGAGCCGTCCCGCGACATGCACCTTGACGCCCAGCGCGCCCATCCGCATCGCGCGCAGCACCGCTTCCTTCATCGCGCGGCGGAACGCGACCCGCCGTTCGAGCTGCAGCGCGATATTCTCGGCCACCAGCTGCGGATCGAGATCGGGCCGGCGCACCTCGTGGATATTGATGAAGGCTTCCTTGCCTTTCATCATCTTCTGGATATCCGCCTTCAGCCGCTCGATCTCCGCGCCCTTCTTGCCGATCACGATTCCCGGCCGCGCGGTAAAGATATTGAGCTTGGCCTTGTTGGCCATGCGCTCGATTTCGATCCGCGAGATGCCGGCGTGATAGAGGCGCCGCTTGATAAAATCGCGCAGCTTCAGATCTTCATGCAGCAGCGCGGTGTAATCATGATGCGCGTACCACTTGGAGTCCCAGCTTTCGATTATGCCCAGGCGCAAGCCGCGCGGATGTGTTTTCTGGCCCATACGCTACCTCAGGACTCCCGTTCGTCGACCACCACCGTCAGATGGCTGGTGCGCTTGAGAATCGGCGTCGCATGCATATGCGCGCGCTGCATCGAACGCTTCCAGGTCGGCCCGGTGTCGGCGACCACGCTCTTGACGAACAGCCGGTCCTCGTCGACGTTCTGCTGATCACGCGCGTTGGCGATCGCCGCCAGCAGCGTCTTGGAAATAATTTTCGCGCCCTTTTTCGGCGTGAATTCGAGAATCGAGAGCGCCTGATCGACTCTCTTTCCCGCCACCAGTTCGCATACCAGCCTGAGCTTCTGCGGCGAAATCCGCACGAACCGGCTGCGCGCCAATGCTTCCATCGCGAAAACCCTCTTCTCCGCCCCCGGGCTCAGCCGCCCCGCTGGCCGCGCACTTCGCCCTTGTGGGCGCCGGCATGACCATGAAAAGTGCGCGTCGGGGAAAATTCGCCCAGCTTATGGCCGACCATGTTTTCCGTGCAATAGACCGGGATGAACTTATGCCCGTTATGCACCGCCAGGGTCAGTCCGATAAAGTCCGGCGTGATCATCGACCGGCGCGACCAGGTGCGGATAATCCGCTTGTCTCCAGCCGTATTGGCGGCGTCCACCTTCTTTTGCAGGTGGCCGTCGACAAAGGGACCTTTTTTAAGCGACCTCGCCATCTCGGTTCCCGAATCCTCCCGCCTTCAATCAGCCCCGTTTGCCGCGCGGACGCCGGCTCACGATATAACGGTCCGACGTCTTCTTGCCGCGCGTCTTGTAACCCTTGGTCGGCATCCCCCACGGCGATTGCGGATGGTTGCCCTTGGAGCGCCCTTCGCCGCCGCCGTGCGGATGGTCGACCGGGTTCATCGCGACTCCGCGCACATGCGATCGTTTGCCCAGCCAGCGGCTGCGTCCCGCTTTGCCAATCGAGATATTCTCGTGATCGACGTTGCCGACCTGGCCGATCGTCGCGCGACACTCCGCCTGCACCATCCGTTGCTCGCCCGAGGGCAGCTTGAGCAACGCGAACTTGCCCTCTTTGGCCATCAACTGCGCCTGCGCGCCCGCGCCGCGCGCCATCTGCGCGCCCGCGCCCGGCTTGAGCTCGACCGCGTGGACGAAGGCGCCCACCGGAATATGCTTCAATTGCAGCGCGTTGCCCGGCTTGATATCGGCCTTCTCGCCGCATTCGACCTGATCGCCCGGCTTGAGTCCGACCGGCGCGAGGATATAGCTCTTGCGGCCGTCGGCGTAATGCAGCAGGGCCAGATTCGCCGAACGATTCGGATCGTATTCGAGCGCCGCGACCGTCGCCGGAATGCCGTCGCGATTACGCTTGAAGTCAATCGCCCGCAGCCGCCGCTTATGGCCGCCGCCGCGATGGCGCGAGGTCATCCGGCCGCGATTATTGCGCCCGCCCGATTTCCGCAACGGCAGCAGCAGCGACTTTTCGGGCTCTTTTTTCGACAGCTCCGAAAAATCGGCCACCTGCATGAAGCGCTGGCCGGGGGTGCGCGGATTAAGCTGAATTACCGCCATCGTTAGATCGCGTCTGTCTCAGACGCCCTCGAAAAATTCGATCCTGTCGCCCGCCTTGAGCGTGACGTAGGCTTTTTTCCAGTTCGGCTTGCGCCCCGAAATCTTTCCGCGCCGCCGCTCCTTGCCGAGAAAATTCGCCGTGCGCACTTCCCGCACGGTCACCCGGAACAGCTCTTCGACCGCATGACGAATCGCATGCTTGTCCGCCTCGGGACGCACCTTGAAGACGACCTGATTCGCCTTTTCATGGACGATCGTCCCTTTTTCCGTCACCAGCGGCGCAATTATCAAGCCTTCGGCGCTCATCGCGGGGCGCTCCCGAGGCGCGCTTCGATCGCGCGCGCCGTCTTTTCGGTCATCAACAGTTCGTCGTAATTGAGCACGTCGTAAACGTTCAACCCCGCCAGCCGCAGCACCTTATGGGCCGCCAGATTACGCGCCGCGCGGAAAAAGCCCTCGTCGCCCTCGCCCAGCACGATGAGCGCATGCTTCAGCCCCAGCGCCTCGAGCGCCGCCTTGGCCAGCTTCGTCTTCGGCTCGGCCAACTCCAGCGCTTCGACCACGGTCAGCTTGCCGTTGAGCGCGCGGTCCGAGAGCGCCAGAGTGAGCGCGCGCCGCCACGCCTTTTTCGGCATCTGATAGGAGTAGTCGCGCGGCTGCGGCCCGAAAATCGTGCCGCCATGACGCCATAGCGGCGAGCGGGTCGAACCCGCGCGCGCCCGGCCGGTGCCCTTTTGCCGCCACGGCTTGCGTCCGCCGCCCGAGATCAAGCCGCGGGTTTTGGTCGCCGCCGTGCCGGCGCGGCGATTCGCCAATTGCATCCGCACCGCGTCGAACAGTAATCCCTTATGGCCGGTGCGGCCAAAGACCGCTCCCGCCAGCTCGATTTCGCCAGCGGGCTCGCGCCCCGCCGAATAGAGCGGCGCCTTCACGTTCGCGATTTCCGCCGCCTGCCGCCGCTCATCCATTGGCCTTCGACTCCGCCGCCGCTTCCGTCCGCCGCTGGCGCGCCGCATGGTTCACCACCACCAGCGCGCCGTCATGGCCGGGCACCGAACCCGCGACCAGGATCGCGTTATCGTCGGGCAGGATTTCCACCACCTGCAGATTCAGCACGGTGGCCCGTTCGTTGCCCATCTGACCAGCCATCCGCAGACCCTTGCGCACCCGTCCGGGATACGAGCGATTACCGATCGAACCGCCGTGACGAAAATACTCATGAGTGCCATGACTACCCGGAAAACCGGCAAAATGATGCCGCTTGATCACGCCGGCGTAGCCGCGCCCCTTGGAGACGCCGGTCACGTCGATCGCGTCGCCGGGCTTGAACACGTCACCCGCCGCGATCGCCTGGCCGAGCGCGAGTTCGCCCGCGCCGCGCCGCTCGAATTCGCGCGTCGCGACCCCCGGCGCCACTTCCGCCTTGGCGAAATGGCCGCGCAGCGCGCCATTGATCCGCGATTGCCGGCGGCGGCCCCAGGTCACCTGCACGGCCTCGTAGCCGTCGGCCGGCGCGCTCTTGAGCTGCGTCACGGCGCAGGGTCCGAGTTGAATCACGGTCACCGCGCGGACCTTGCCGGCGGCGTCGCCCACCTGGGTCATCCCCAGTTTTTTTCCAATCAATCCGCTCAGCACGGCGCTACTCCAGCTTGATTTCGACGTCGACGCCGGCCGCCAAATCGAGTTTGCCCAGCGCGTCGATCGTCTGCTGGGTCGGCTCGAGCACGTCGAGCAGCCGCTTATGGGTGCGAATCTCGAAATGCTCGCGCGATTTCTTGTCGACATGCGGCGAGCGATTCACGGTGAAACGCTCGATCCGGGTCGGCAGCGGAATCGGCCCGGCGACCCGGCCGCCGGTGCGCCGAATCGTATCGACGATTTCGCGCACCGACTGGTCCAGCAGCCGATGGTCATACGCCTTCAGGCGTATCCGTATCTTTTCATTCATCCTGTCAGCCACGTCGCCGGCTCCCGCGCCAACCCCAATCCTGTTGCCGATCATGGCCGCGCTCCCAAGGCCGGGAGCGCGACGGAATCATTGTCACAAGCGAACGGCGGGAGCCTTCCCGCCGTCGCGCCAAACGTCTGGTTACTTCACCACCTTCGCGACCACCCCGGCGCCGACCGTACGGCCGCCCTCGCGAATCGCGAAGCGTAATCCCTGCTCCATCGCGACCGGCGTAATCAGCTCGCCGACCACATTGATATTGTCGCCCGGCATCACCATTTCAGTGCCTTCGGGCAGCGTCACCACGCCGGTCACGTCGGTGGTGCGGAAGTAGAACTGCGGCCGATAGCCGTTGAAGAACGGCGTATGGCGCCCGCCCTCTTCCTTGGTCAGGACGTAAACCGAACCTTCGAACCTGGTATGCGGCGTGATCGAGCCGGGCTGCGCCAGCACTTGGCCGCGCTCGACCTCCTCGCGCTTGAGGCCGCGCAGCAGGACGCCGACGTTATCGCCCGCCTGGCCTTCGTCGAGAATCTTGCGGAACATCTCGACCCCGGTCACGACCGTCTTCTGGGTATCGCGGAAACCGACGATTTCGATTTCGTCGCTGACCCGCACCTTGCCGCGCTCGATTCGGCCGGTGACGACCGTGCCGCGGCCCGAGATCGAGAAGACGTCCTCGATCGGCATCAGGAAGGGCTTGTCGGTCTCGCGCGTCGGCTGCGGCACGTAGCTGTCGACGGCCGCCATCAGCTCGAGGATCGGCTTGCACTTTTCGCAATCATCCTTGCCACATCCGCATTCCAGCGCCTTGAGCGCGCTGCCGCGGACCACCGGGATATCGTCGCCGGGAAAATCGTACTTCTTGAGCAGATCGCGCACTTCGAGTTCGACCAGGTCGAGCAGTTCGGGATCGTCGACCATATCGACCTTGTTCATGAAGACCACGATCGAGGGCACGCCGACCTGGCGGGCGAGCAGGATATGCTCGCGCGTCTGCGGCATCGGACCGTCGTTGGCGCCGACCACCAGGATCGCGCCGTCCATCTGCGCGGCGCCGGTGATCATGTTCTTGATATAGTCGGCGTGGCCCGGACAATCGACGTGCGCGTAATGGCGGCTGGGCGTTTCGTACTCAACGTGGGCGATCGCGATCGTGATGCCGCGTTCGCGCTCCTCGGGAGCCTTGTCGATCTGATCGAAAGCGGTGAACTGGGCAAGCTTCTTGGCCGCCAGAACCTTGGTGATCGCCGCGGTCAAAGTGGTCTTGCCATGGTCGATATGACCGATCGTGCCCACGTTCAGATGCGGCTTGGTGCGCTCAAATTTGGCCTTGCCCATGACGGATTTTCCTCCGGCTCCTTGCTTTTCCCGCTATCATGCGCGCGCGCGGGCTTCGCCTTCATGATTGCCGCGCGCGGTCAATTCCTCAAAGATCGCCTGCGGGACGGGTTCGTACACCGCAAACTGCATCGTATAGTTGGCGCGCCCCTGGGTGATCGAGCGCAGCTTGGTCGCGTAACCAAACATCGTGGCGAGCGGCACGCGGGCCGCGATCACCTGCGCGCCGGCGCGGTTTTCCATCTCCTGGATCTTGCCGCGGCGCGCGTTCAAATCGCCGATCACGTCGCCCATGAACTCCTGCGGCGTCACCACCTCGACGTCCATCACCGGCTCGAGCAGCACCGGGCTGGCTTTTTCGGCCGCCTCCTTGAACGCCATCGAACCGGCGATCTTGAAGGCGATTTCCGACGAATCGACCTCGTGATATTTGCCGTCAACCACGATCGCCTTGACATCGACCATCGGATAGCCGGCCAGCACTCCGCTCTCCATCGCCTCCTTGACGCCGTGCTCAATCGAGGGGATGAAGTTGCGCGGAATCGAACCGCCCTTGGTGCCGTCCTCAAATTCGAACCCGCCGCCCTTTTCCATCGGCTCGATCTTCAACTCGACCACGCCGAACTGGCCGTGGCCGCCGGTCTGACGGACGAAACGGCCCTCGGCCTCGGCCGGCCGGCGAATCGTTTCGCGATAGGCGACCTGCGGCTTGCCGACATTGGCGTCGACCTTGAACTCGCGCAGCATCCGGTCGACGATAATCTCCAGATGCAGCTCGCCCATCCCGGCGATCAACGTCTGGCCGGTCTCGCGATTCACGTTGACGCGGAAGGAGGGATCCTCCTTGGCCAGCTTTTGCAGCGCCTCGCCGAGCTTCTCCTGATCCGCCTTGGTCTTGGGCTCGATCGCGATTTGGATCACCGGATCGGGAAATTCGATCGCCTCGAGCACGATCGGCGCGCCCGGATCGCAGAGCGTGTCGCCGGTGTTGGTGTCGCGCAGTCCGACCGCGCAGATATCGCCGGCGTAGACCTCGGTGATCTCCTCGCGCTTGTTGGCGTGCATCTTGACCAGCCGCCCGATCCGCTCGCGCTTGCCCTTGGTCGAATTGAGCACGGAGGTGCCGCTTTCGAGCTTGCCCGAATAGACCCGCAGGAAGGTCAGCGTGCCGATATAGGGATCGGTCATGATCTTGAAGGCCAGCGCGGAGAACGGTTCGTCGTCGCGCGGCCAGCGCTCGGCCATCTTGCCGGCGTCGACCTTGCCCACGACCGGCGGCAGATCGGCCGGCGACGGCAGGTAGTCGATCACCGCGTCGAGCATCGGCTGCACGCCCTTGTTGCGAAACGCGGAGCCGATCACGACCGGCACCAGTTCGAGCTTGAGCGCGGCGGCGCGAATCGCCGCGCGCAGCCGATCCGGCGCGGGGGCCTTGCCCTCGAGATAGAGCTCCATGATGCCGTCGTCGTAATCGGCGACGGCTTCGATCAGGCGTTCGCGCCAGGCGGCGGCCGACTCTTTCAGTTCCGCGGGCATTTCGATCACGCGGTAGTTGGCGCCGAGCCGGTCGTCGTCCCAGACCAGCGCGCGATTCTCGACCAAATCAATCACGCCCGAGAATTTGTCCTCGGCGCCGATCGGAATCTGCAGCGCGAGCGGACGCGCCTTGAGCTTGTCGCGGATTTCGCCGAGCACGCGCTCGAAGTCGGCGCCAACGCGGTCCATCTTGTTGATAAAGGCGACGCGCGGAACGCGATATTTGTCGGCCTGACGCCAGACCGTCTCGGATTGCGGCTCGACCCCGCCGACCGCGCAGAACACGGCGACCGCGCCGTCAAGCACGCGCAGGCTGCGTTCGACCTCGATCGTGAAATCGACGTGGCCGGGCGTATCGATGATATTGACCCGATGGTCGCGCCAGAAACAGGTGGTCGCGGCGGAGGTAATCGTGATGCCACGCTCCTGCTCCTGCACCATCCAGTCCATGGTCGCGGTGCCTTCGTGGACCTCGCCGATCTTGTAGTTGATCCCGGTGTAAAACAGGACCCGCTCGGTCGTCGTGGTCTTGCCGGCATCAATATGCGCCATGATGCCGATGTTGCGCACCCGTTCTATGGGAGTCTGACGAGCCATCCGGAAAAAACTTCTTTCCGCCTCTACCAGCGGTAATGCGCGAAGGCGCGATTCGCCTCCGCCATGCGATGAGTATCTTCGCGCTTCTTGACGGCGCCGCCGCGATTTGCCGCCGCTTCAAGGATTTCGTTGGCCAACCGCTCGCGCATCGATTTCTCGCCGCGCGCGCGCGCCGCCGTCACCAGCCAGCGCATCGCCAGCGACGAACGCCGCAGCGGCCGCACTTCGACCGGCACCTGATAATTGGCGCCGCCGACCCGCCGCGAGCGCACTTCGACCGCCGGACGGACGTTGTCGAGCGCCCGCTTGAACATCGCGAGCCCGTCCTCTTTCGAGCGTTCGGCCACCAGGTCGATCGCTCCATACAGGATGCTCTCGGCGACCGACTTCTTGCCGCGCTCCATCACGACGTTGACGAATTTCGCGACCGTACGGTCGTGAAACTTGGGATCCGCGACGATTTCGCGGACGCGTACCTGTCCTTTTCGCGACATGGGATTTCTTACTTGGGCTTCTTCGAGCCGTATTTCGAACGGCTCTTGCGCCGGTCCTGGACGCCGATCGAATCGAGCGTGCCGCGAATCACGTGATAGCGAACGCCGGGCAGATCCTTGACCCGGCCGCCGCGAATCAGGACCACGGAATGCTCCTGCAGATTATGGCCGACGCCGGGTATATAGGTGTTGACCTCGTAGCCATTGGAAAGCCGCACGCGCGCCACCTTGCGCAGGGCCGAATTCGGCTTCTTGGGCGTGGTGGTCTTGACCTGCGTGCAGACGCCGCGCTTTTGCGGCGAGCCCTGCAGCGCGGGCGCGCTCATCTTGTAGCGCTTCTTGACGCGCGCGGCGCGAATCAACTGGTTAATCGTCGGCACGGTTTCGACTTCAGCTTTCCGGCGGCGGCGCGTTCGATTGACGCCGGGTATCCGCCCGCTTCGGCGGCGTTCCGCCCCGCATTGGCGCCGCGCCGACCTTCCGGTCGATGCGGCGGCGCAAACAAACCCCCCAAGGGCGCCCATCGCCCTTGGGGGAAATACAAGTATCTATAGGAATAACCCCGCTCAGTCAATCTCCACCCGCCGCCGCGGCGTCCGCCAGCTCGGCCTTTTCCAGCTCCTCGTCGGCGGGAGGGGCTTCCGCCTTGAGTTCCATCCGATGGTACTGCGGAAGCCCGGTGCCGGCCGGGATCAGCCGGCCCATGATCACGTTCTCCTTGAGTCCCACCAGCCGATCAACTTTGCCGTTGATCGCGGCCTCGGTCAGCACCCGGGTGGTCTCCTGGAACGACGCCGCCGAGATGAAGCTTTCGGTCGAAAGCGAGGCCTTGGTGATGCCGAGCAGGAGCGGTTCGGCGATCGCCGGCTCGCCGCCCTTCATCAGGACGCGGCCGTTCTCCTCGTCGAAACGCCATTTCTCGGTCTGGTCGCCGACCAGGAAATCGGTATCGCCAACCTCCTTGATCCGCACCCGCCGCAACATCTGGCGCACGATTACTTCGATATGCTTGTCGTTGATGCGGACGCCCTGGAGCCGGTAAATCTCCTGGATTTCGTCGACCAGGTACTTGGCCAGCGCCTTTTCGCCAAGAATCGTCAGAATATCGTGCGGATTCGACGAGCCTTCCATCAGCGGCTCGCCGGCCTTGATCATATCGCCCTCGTGGACGCCGATATGCTTGCCCTTGGGAATCAGGTATTCGCGCGGCTCGCCGACCTCGGGCGTGACGACCACCTTGCGCTTGCCCTTGGTGTCCTTGCCGAAGGAGACCTGGCCGTCGATTTCGGAGATGACGGCGAATTCCTTGGGCTTGCGCGCCTCGAACAATTCAGCGACGCGCGGCAGACCACCGGTGATATCCTTGGTCTTGGTGGTTTCGCGCGGAATCTTCGCGATCACTTCGCCCGCCGCGACCTGCGCCCCCTCGGGTACGTTGATATAGGCGCCGACCGGCAGGAAGTAGCGCGCGTAGTTCTCGGAGTCGGGCAATTTCGCGGTGCGGCCCGACTCGTCCTTGATCGAGATACGCGGGCGCACGTCGAGCTCCTTGAACTCGACGATCACGTTGGAGCGCGCGCCGGTGCGTTCGTCGACCCGCTCCTCCATCGTCTTGCCCTCGAGCACGTCGCCGTATTTCACTTTGCCGGCGACTTCGGTGACGATCGGGGTGGTGTACGGATCCCATTCGGCGATCAGCTCGCCACCCTTGACCTTGTCGCCGTCGGCCTTGCGCAGCTTGGCGCCGTAAACCAGCGGGTAGCGTTCGCGTTCGCGTTCGCGCGCGGGCGCGCCGCCCTCGCCGGCGACGGGCGCGACGATCGCGACCTCGCCATGCCGGGACATCACGACCAGCGAGCCGTCCCGGCTGGGCACGGTCTTCACGTTATGCAGCCGCACGATACCCTCGTTGCGGGCCTCGAGCGTGGTCTGCTCGGCGCGCCGGCTGGCGGTGCCGCCGATATGAAACGTGCGCATCGTGAGCTGCGTGCCCGGCTCGCCGATCGACTGCGCCGCCATGGTGCCGATCGCCTCGCCCATATTCACCAGATGGCCGCGGCCGAGATCGCGTCCGTAGCATTTGACGCATACGCCCTGGCGCGACTGGCAGGTGAGCACCGAGCGGATCTTGACCCGCTCGAGGCCGGCCTCCTCGATCCGCGTCACCTTGTCCTCGTCGATCATCTCGTTGGCGCGAATCAGGATTTCGTTGGTGAAGGGGTCGCGGATATCCTCCAGCGCGACCCGGCCGAGCACGCGGTCGCCGAGGCCCTCGATTACCTCGCCGCCCTCGACCAGCGGGGTCATCTCGATCCCGTCGAGCGTGCCGCAATCGTCCTCGGTGATAATCGAGTCCTGGGCGACGTCGACCAGACGGCGGGTCAGATAGCCCGAATTCGCCGTCTTGAGCGCGGTGTCGGCAAGGCCCTTGCGCGCGCCGTGGGTCGAGATGAAGTACTGCAGGACGGTCAGTCCTTCGCGGAAATTGGCGGTGATCGGAGTTTCGATAATTTCGCCCGACGGCTTCGCCATCAGGCCGCGCAGGCCCGCAAGCTGGCGAATCTGCTGTTCCGAGCCGCGCGCGCCCGAATCCGCCATGATAAAGATTGGATTGAACGACGGCCCGACCACGTCCTTGCCGTCCTTGTCCTTGCCGAAGACCTCCTTGGCCAATCCGCTGAGCACGGCGCTGCCGATTTCGTCCTGCACCTCGGCCCAGATATCGACGACCTTGTTGTAGCGTTCGCCGTCGGTGATCACGCCGTTGTTGTATTGCTGCTGGATTTCGGCGACCGCGTTCTGCGCCTGTTCGAGCAGTTCCTTCTTGCGCGGCGGGATGGTCATGTCCTTGATCGAAATCGAAATTCCGGCGCGCGTGGCGAATTCGAAGCCGACGTCCTTCAGCCGATCGGCGAAGATGACGGTCGCCTTGTTGCCGGCCCGCCGATAGACCGTATCGATCAGGTTGCCGAGCTCCTTTTTCTTCATCGTGCGGTTGACTTCGGCGAACGGCACCGCCGGCGGCACGATTTCGAACAGCAGCACGCGGCCGACGGTCGTTTCGATCCGCTCGACCGGGGTCGCGCCGCCGTCGGCCGCCGCGCCATTGGACGCGGCCGGACGGCCGTCCTCGTCCTCGACCGGCGCGTCGGTGCGCGCGATCGGCATCCGCACCGTGACCCGCGCGTGCAGATCCACCGCGCCATGGTCGTAGGCGATTCGCACCTCGTTCGGCGAGGCGAAAAAGCGTCCTTCGCCTTTGGCCAGCGGACGCTCGCGCGTCATGTAGTAAAGTCCCAGCACCATGTCCTGGGTCGGCACGATAATCGGCTTGCCGCTCGCCGGGGACAGGATGTTGTTGGTCGACATCATCAGGGCGCGCGATTCGACCTGCGCCTCGATCGAGAGCGGCACATGCACCGCCATCTGGTCGCCGTCGAAGTCCGCGTTATAGGCGACGCAGACCAGCGGATGGAGCTGAATCGCCTTGCCCTCGATCAGCACCGGCTCGAACGCCTGAATGCCCAGCCGATGCAGCGTCGGGGCGCGGTTGAGC
>JAJXYM010000128.1 GCA_021780585.1 Deltaproteobacteria bacterium | reverse complement strand
GGGTGGGGGAGGGCGAAGCTTTGATTGGGGGGCAGGCGAGGCGATACGACGCAACCGCCGGACGGGCGGAAGCGCGCGCGTTCGACCTTGACGGCTATCTTAAGGCGCGCGCCGCGACGATCGAGCGGGCGTTGGCCGCGACTGTCGCCGAGTCCGACGGTCCCGCCACGCGGCTGTGCGAGGCGATGCGCTACAGTCTGCTCGCGGGCGGCAAGCGGCTGCGGCCGATCCTTGCGCTCGCCGCGTGCGAGGCGGTCGGCGGCGCGACCGAAGCCGCGCTCGACTTCGCCTGCGCGGTCGAGATGATTCATACCTACTCGCTGGTCCATGACGATCTGCCGTGCATGGACGACGACGATTTGCGCCGCGGCCGGCCGACCAATCATAAAGTCTACGGCGAGGCGATCGCGACGCTGGCGGGCGACGGCCTGCTGACCGACGCCTTCAAGGTGCTCGCACGCGCGGGCGCCGCGGCCGGAACGCGGCCGGCGGCGCTGCTCGAAACGATCGCGGAGCTGGCGGATGCAGCCGGCTCGGCCGGGATGGTCGGCGGGCAGGTGATCGATCTGCTCGGCGAAGGGCGGACGCTCGGGCTGGCCGAACTCGAAGTGATGCATCGCCGGAAAACCGGCGCGCTGTTCGTGGCCGCGGTATGTGGCGGCGCGCGGCTGGGCGGCGCGGCGGCGGCGCAACTGGCCGCGCTGCGCGAATACGCGGCGGCGTTGGGGCTGGCGTTTCAGGTGATCGACGACCTGCTCGACGTCGAAGCGTCGGCCGAGATTATCGGCAAGCGCACCAACAAGGACGAGGCGCGCGGCAAAGCGACCTATCCGGCGCTGATGGGAAGCGAACCGGCGCGCGCGTTCGCGCGTGAGTTGATCGAACGGGCCGAAGGCGCGTTGGCCGAGTTCGACGAACGCGCCGACGCGCTGCGGACGCTGGCGGCCTATGCCGTGGAGCGCAAGCTGTGAGCGCGGCCGCGGACCATCGGACGGACGCGGCGGTTGCGCCCGCGCCGCGGGCGCGCCAAGCGATGCTGCTCGAGCCGGGCCGTCTGGAATTGCGCGAATTCACTCCGGCCGCTCCCGGGCCGGGCGAGCTGCTGCTCAAAATCGAGTGCGCGCTGAGTTGCGGCACCGATCTCAAGACCTGGCGCCGGGGCCATCCGATGTGGAAACTGCCCGCTCCGTTCGGGCATGAGTTCGCCGGCGTGGTCGCGGCGGCGGGCGCGGGCGTCGAACAATTCAAACCCGGCGACGCGGTGATGGCGGCGCCGACCGCCCCCTGCGGCGACTGCTTCTTTTGCGCGCGCGGCCAGGAGAATCTCTGCGCGCAGGCGATGGATCGGATGGTCATGGGCGCGTACGCGGACTACCTGCTGCTGCCCGCCCATGTGGTCGCGCGCAACGCCTTTCACAAGCCGGATAATCTTCCGTTCGAGGAGGCGGCGCTGCTCGAACCGCTCTCGTGCGTCGTCCACGCGCATGCGATGGCGCGGCCGGAGCGCGACGAAACCGTGTTGATCGTCGGCGCGGGCGCGTTCGGAATCCTGCACGCGATGGCGCTCAAGGCGGCCGGCGTGCGCGAAGTCGTCGTCGCCGGACGGGGCGCGCAACGCCTCGGATGGGCGGGCGAGATGGGCGCCGATCGGGTGATCGACGCGGCGCGCGAGGACGCCGCCGGCGCGATCGCGGGGCTCAACGGCGGCCATGGCCCGGACCTGGCGATCGAATGCACCGGGCAGGTGGCGGGATGGGAGGATGCGTTCCGGCGCGTGCGCCGCGGCGGCCGGGTGGTGTTCTTCGGCGGCTGCGCGCCGGGCACGACGCTCGGCGTGGACACCCGCCGGATGCATTACGACAACCTGACGCTGCTGGCGCCGTTTCATTTCCGGCCGCGCGACGTGCGCGACGCCTTCGCCATGCTGGGCGCGCGGCGGCTCGGCGCCGGACGCCTGATCAACGCGCGGCGGCGGCTTGACCAGTTGAGCGAAGTGTTCGCGATGCTTGAGCGGAGCGCGGCGCTGAAATGCGCGGTGATTCCGTGAGCGCGATTAGCAGGGGGGCGCGGGCCGGCAAGCGCGGCCGCGCGGCATAAGAGGAGCATGGACCAGGTTTCGCAGATGATGAACGGACATGGGGGTGCGGCGGCGGTCGCGCCCGCGCGCGACGAATTTTCGGCGCGTCTCGATTACACGATCGAGCAGGCGGGCCAGGCGCTGATCCGCCAGCAGCGTCCGGAGGGGTAC
Organism: Deltaproteobacteria bacterium; assembly: GCA_021780585.1. Lineage (GTDB taxonomy): Bacteria > Desulfobacterota > Binatia > Binatales > Binataceae > JADMIL01. The sequence goes on along the minus strand of JAJXYM010000128.1, from coordinate 11,156 downwards.
TGGCAGGCGGCGCTCGAAGCAAACGCCGAGATGAACGCCGAGTACATCATCTTCAACCGCTTCATGGAGGTCGAGCGCGATCCGGAAGTGGAGGCCAGGCTCAAACGGCTGTTGCTGGAGACGCAGCAGGCGGACGGCGGATGGTCGCTGTTTCCGGGCGCCGAGAGCCATCTCTCGACCACGATCGAAACCTATTTCGCCCTGAAGCTGACGGGGATGCGGCCGAACGACGAGGCGCTGATCCAGGCGCGGCGCTTCGTGTTGTCGCGCGGCGGAATCGCCAACGCGGGCACGCTGGCGCGCTTTTATCTGGCGGCGATGAACCAGGCGCCATGGAGCGCGACGCCGGCGCTGCCGGTCGAAATCACCCTGCTGCCGAATTGGTTCCCGATCAACATGTACGAGCTTTCGTCATGGGCGCGAGGCACGCTGTTCGCGCTGATGGCGCTGCAGGCGGCGCGCCCGGCGCGCACGATCGACTGGCGCGAGGGAGTGCTGGAGCTGTATATCCAGCCGCCGCATTTCACCAAATTCAGAATGCCGCGCGGGGCGCGCGCGCTCTCGCTGCGCAATGCGCTGCTGGCGGCCGACAAAATCCTGCGCGGCTACGAACGGATGCATCTGCGCGGCCTGCGCGCCCGCGCCTTGCGTCACGCCGAAAACTGGCTGCTCGAGCATCAGGACGCAAACGGCTCATGGGGCGGAATCGAGCCGTGCTATCTGCTGAGTCCGATGGCGCTGAAGGGACTTGGTTATCGCAACGACCATCCGGTGATCGTCAAGGCGCTGGCCGCGGCGCGCGAGCTGATTTGGGATCAGGGCGACCGGCTGCTGTATCAGCCGTGCGTGTCGCCGAACTGGGACACCGCGTTGGCGGCGAAGGCGCTGCTGGACGCGGGCATCCCCGGCGACCATCCGGCGATTCGCGAGGCGGCGCGCTGGCTGATTGACCATCAGATTTTCCGGCGCGGCGACTGGTCGGTGAAGCGGCCGGACCTGGAGCCGGGCGGATGGGCGTTCGAGTTTTATAACGACTGGTATCCCGACGTCGACGATTCGGCGGTAATCCTGATGGTGCTGGCCGAGGCGGCGCATGACGACGCGGCCGCGCGCGAGCGGGCGATCCGGCTGGGCGCGAACTGGGTGATGGGGATGCAGTGGCGCAACGGCGGCTTCGCCGCGTTCGACGCCGACAACGATTCCGAGTGGCTTAATCATGCGCCGTTCGCCGACGTCGAGGCCTCGACCGATCCGGCCTGCGCCGATCTGACCGGACGGGTGCTCGAAATGATGGCGGCGGTTGGCTATCGCGCGGACCATCCGGTGGCGCGGCGCGCGATCGCGTGGCTCAAGCGCGATCAGGAGACGGACGGATCGTGGTGGGGCCGCTGGGGCGTGAGCTATATCTACGGCACGTTCTCGGCGCTTTCGGGCCTGCGCGCGATCGGCGTCGACATGAACGAGGAATGGATCAGGCGCGCGGCGGCATGGCTCAAATCGGTCCAGAACGAGGACGGCGGATGGGGCGAAAGCTGCCTGGCCGATCGCGACGCGTCGCTGAAGGGCAAGGGCGCGAGCACGCCCTCGCAGACCGCGTGGGGTATGATCGGCCTGCTCGCGGGCGAGGACGGATTGAGCGACCACGTGATGCGCGGGGCGGCGTGGCTGTTCGCGGAACAGAACCGCGAGGGGCGCTGGGAGGACCTCGAATTCACCGGGACCGGATTTCCGAATCACTTCTATCTCCGCTATCACATGTACGCGCACTATTTTCCGCTGATGGCGCTGGGACGGCTGCGGCGGCGAATGGCGCAGGCGCGCTGAGGCCGCGGGCGAGGGCATGAAGGAAATCTCGATACTCGGATCGACCGGATCGGTCGGCGTCACCACGCTCGACGTGGTCGGCCGTTTCCGCGATCGTTTCCGGGTGGTCGCGATGGCCGCCGGGCGCAACGTGGAATTGCTCGCCGAGCAGATCCGGCGCTTCGAGCCGGAACTGGCGTCGGTCGCGACGCTGGAGCTGGCCGACGAGCTGGCGGCGCGCATCGCCCCGCTGAAGCCGCGCATCTTGGCCGGAGCGGAAGGCGCAATCGCCGTCGCGACCCATCCGCGGGCCCGGCTCGTGATGTCGGCGATGGTGGGCGCGATCGGGCTGGGGCCGACGCTCGCGGCGATTCGCGCGGGCAAGGATATCGCTTTCGCCAACAAGGAAGTGATGGTCGTCGCGGGCGAGGTGGTGACGCGCGCCGCCCGCGAGCATCGCGTGCGCCTGCTGCCGGTCGACAGCGAGCATAACGCGGTCTTCCAATGTCTCGAAGGGCGGCCGCGCGAGAGCGTCAGGCGGATTATCCTGACCGCTTCCGGCGGACCGTTTCGCGCCTGGCCGGCGGAACGCTTCGGCGCGATCACGGTCGCCGACGCGCTCAACCATCCGACGTGGAAGATGGGCGCCAAGATCACGATCGATTCGGCGACGCTGATGAACAAGGGTCTCGAAGTGATCGAGGCGCGCTGGCTGTTCGATCTGGAGCCGGAGCGAATCGACGTGGTGATCCATCCGCAGAGCGTGATTCATTCGCTGGTCGAGCTGGTGGACGGATCGGTGCTGGCCGAAATGGCGATACCGGACATGGCGATTCCGGTCGCGTTCGCGCTGGCCTATCCGGAGCGACTCCCGCTGGACCATCTGAAACGGCTGGCGCTGGCGGAATGCGCGAATCTTACGTTCGAGGCTCCCGACGCGGCAAAATTTCCCTGCCTCGGACTCGCCTACGAGGCGCTGCGCGCGGGCGGCACGATGCCGGCGTGCCTCAACGCGGCGAACGAGGAATTGGTGGCGGCGTTTCTGGGCGGACGCGCGCGCTTCGCCGATATCCCGCGCCATCTGGAGACCGTGATGGGGCGTCATCGCAACGGCCCGGCCCGGACGCTCGAGGACGCGCTCGAAGTCGACAGTTGGGCGCGGACGGCGGCGCGCGAACTGATTGGCTCCGCGGGCGCGGCGGCGCGGGCGTGATGGCGGAATCGAGCGCAGAGGCCGGACGCGGCGCGTTCGCATTTGCCGCGGCGCCCAGCGCGGACGCGGCGGCGTCGATGAGCGTCGCGGAAGCCTACGCTTGGTGCGGGCGGCTCGCGCGATCGCATTACGAGAATTTCACCGTCGCGTCGTGGCTGATGCCGCGCGAGATGCGGCCGCATATGCATGCGATCTACGCCTACGCGCGAATCGCCGACGATTTCGCCGACGAGGAGCGCAGCCTCGCGCGGCTCGACGAATGGGAGCGCGGGCTCGATTCGGCTTACGCCGGCGCGCCGGGCCATCCGGCGTTCGTCGCGCTGGCGGCGACCGTGCGGCGCTTCGACATTCCGCGCGAGCCGTTCGCGGATCTGCTGCGGGCGTTTCGGTCGGACGTGAACTTCGCCGGTTTCGACACGTTTGACGATCTGCTTGGCTACGCGCGCTATTCGGCGAATCCGGTCGGGCGGTTGGTGCTTTATCTGTTCGGCTATCGCGACGGCGAGCGCCAGCGGCTTTCCGACCTGGTGTGCAGCGGGCTGCAGCTCGCGAATTTCTGGCAGGACGTGGCGATCGATTTCGCCAAGGGACGGATCTATTTTCCGCGTCGGGACTTGACGCAGTTTGGCGTCGCGCCAGACGATCTCGCCGCCGGCCGCGTCAGCGCCGAATTTGTCGCGCTGATGCGCCATGAGATCGCGGCGGCGCGGCGGATGCTGGTCGAGGGCGCGGGATTGGCGCGCATGGTCGAGCGGCGGCTCGCGCGCGACGTGCTGATGTTCGCGGGCGGCGGGACCAGGATTTTACGCGCGATCGAACGCGCCGGATACGACGTTTTTCGCGCGCGGCCGAAACTCGGCAAGCGCGCTTACCTGGCGCTGGGATGGGACGCGATTCGTGGGCGTATTGCGGACTGAAAAGATCATCATGCGGCCAGCCGAGGCGTCGGCGGCGCTGGCGCGCGATTACGCGCGTTGCGCGGAAGTGACGCGACGGTCGTCGTCAAATTTCTACTACGCCTTCATGCTGCTGCCGCGTGAAAAGCGCCGTGCGCTTTACGCGGTCTACGCCTTCTGCCGGTTTGTCGACGATATCGCCGACGACGAATCGGTGGCCGACCCGGGCGCGATGCTGGCGCGCTGGCGCGAGGAGTTGCGCAACGTTTACGCGGGCGCGCCGCGGCGTCCGATTTCGCGGGCGCTCGCCGATAACGTGCGCCGCTTCAATATCCCGCGCCGGCATCTCGAGGAAGTGATCGACGGGGTCGAGATGGACCTGACGCGGCGGCGCTACGAAGACTTCGCCGAACTTGAGCTTTACTGTCATCGCGTGGCCTCGGCGGTCGGCCTCATCTGCATCGAAATTTTCGGTTATCGCGAGCCGGCGACGCGGATTTACGCGGAGAAACTCGGCTTGGCGTTCCAGCTCACCAATATCCTGCGCGACGTGCGCGAGGACGCCGCCCGCTGCCGGATCTATCTGCCGCTCGCGGACCTGCGACGCTTCGGCGTCGCCGAGGGCGACGTCCTGCGCGGCGTTCATACGCCGGAATTCCGCGCGCTGATGGCGTTCGAGGCGGATCGCGCGCGCGCTTTCTATCGCGCGGCGGAAGCGGCGCTGCCCGAAGCCGATCGGCGATCGATGATCGCGGCCGAGGGCATGCGCGTGATCTATTCCGCGATCCTCGACGAAATTGTCCGCGCCGATTACCACGTGTTCGAGCGGCGCCATAGCCTTTCCAGCGCGCGCAAGCTCGCGCTGATCGCGCGCGCATGGGGCCGCGCCCGGCTCGGACGCGGACCCAACTGGATCAGATGGCGGTCGAAGCAAAGGACGTCGTCGTAATCGGCGGCGGCTTCGCCGGGCTCGCGGCCGGCGTCGCGTTGGCGGAAAAAGGCTTCCGCGTCGCCGTGCTCGAGAGCAAACCGGGCCTCGGCGGCCGCGCCTGTTCGTTCACCGAGCCGACGACCGGCGATTTCGTCGATAACGGCCAGCACGTCCTGATGGGCTGTTATCACGAGACGCTCAGGTTTCTCGATCGGATCGGCGCGCGCGACCGCCTGATTTTCCATCGCCGGCTCGAAATCGAGATGCTCGACGGTCCCGGCCGGCGTGCGACGCTGCGCACCTCGCGTCTGCCCGGTCCGTTCCATATGACCGGCGCGTTGCTGCGCTATCGCCATCTGACGATTCGCGAGCGAATTCGCCTGATGCTCGGCGGGATGCGCCTGATGCGGCTGCGGCGGCGCGAGCGCGAGCGGCTGGCGCGGATGAGCGTCGCGGAGCTGATGGATTTGTTGGGGCAGGGCGCGCGCGCCCGCCAATGCTTCTGGTATCCGCTCGCGCTCGCGACGCTCAATGACGACCCCGAACTGGCGTCGGCGGCGCTGCTGGCCGAAGTGCTCAAGCGCGGCTTTTTCTCGCGCCGGAGCGATTCGGCGTTCGTCTATTCGCGGGTCGGCCTCAGCGATCTCTATTGCGGAGCGGCCAGCTCGTTGATCGATCGGGCGGGCGGCGTGGTCGCGCCGCGCGCGATCGTCGACGGCCTGGAGTTCGACGACTCCGGCCGGATCGCGACGGTGCGGTTGCGCGACGGCGGCCGGCTCGGCGCGGCGAATTTCGTCGCCGCCGTGCCGCCGCAAAACCTGCTCAAGCTGCTGCCCGAAGCGGCGGTCGCAGATCCGTTCTTTTCGCGGCTCCAGGCGTTGCAAAGCTCGCCGATCGTATGCGTCCATTTGTGGCTCGATCGCGAGGTCACGGATTCCGCCTTCGTCGGCTTTATCGGCACGACCACGCAATGGCTCTTCAACAAGCGGCGCATCTTCGAACGTCATGGCGAGCGCGCTCCCGGCTATCTGAGCTTCGTCATCAGCGGCGCGCGCAAGCTGGTCGAAAGCTCCAACGACGAATTGGCCGCGATAGTGATTAACGATTTGCGCGCGATGATACCGGCGGCGCGCGAGGCGCGCGTGCTGAAGGCGATCGTAATCAGGGAAAAGCACGCGACCATCGCCCCCGACCCGCTCTCCGATCGCAGCCGGCCCGCCGTCGTGACGCCGATCGATAACCTGTTTCTGGCGGGCGACTGGATCCAGACCGGCCTGCCGGCGACGATCGAAAGCGCCGTAACCTCCGGCCATGCCGCGGCCTCCGCGATCGCGGCGCGGGTTGGGGCGTAGGAGGGCCGCGATGGCGGCGCAAGCGCTCGTAACCGGCGCCAATGGCTTCGTCGGCGCCCATGTCGTGCGGGCGCTGCGCGAACGCGGCGAGGAGCCGCGCGCGATGGTGCGCGGGGCGGCGGATCTGCGCGCGCTCGACGGAATCGATTGTGAAATCGTCACTGGCGATCTGCGCGACTATGATTCGGTGGCGCGCGCGGTCGCGGGGTGCGACGTGGTCTATCATGTCGCCGCCGATTATCGCCTGTGGGTGCCGGACGAGGCGCCGATGTACGCCGCGAACGTCGGCGGCACGCGCAACGTGATCGCGGCCGCGGCGCGCGCCGGGGTCCGCCGCATCGTTCATACGAGTACGGTCGGCGCGCTCGGCGTCGGTGCGGACGGAGTCGGGCGCGAGGATACGCCGGTCGCGCTCAGCGACATGATCGGCCCCTACAAACGGTCGAAATTTCTCGCCGATCGGGCCGCGCTCGAAGCGGCGCGCGCCGGCGCGCCGCTTGTGATCGTCAATCCTTCGACGCCGATCGGTCCGCTTGATTTCAAGCCCACGCCCACCGGCCGCATCATCGTGGATTTTCTCAATCGCCGGATTCCCGCCTATGTCGAAACGGGGCTCAACCTGGTCGGCGTCGAGGACGTCGCACGAGGCCATCTGCTGGCGGCGGAACGCGGCCGAATCGGCGAAAAATACATTCTCGGCGGCGAGAACCTGACGCTCGAGGAGATGCTCGCGCGGCTCGCCCGTATCGCGCGCCTGCCCGCGCCACGAATCCGCCTGCCGTGGGCGCTGGCTTACGGTTTCGCGCTCGGAGCCGAGGCGGTCGCGCGCACGATCACGCATCGCGCGCCCCGCGCCAGCGTGGTCGAGGTGAGGATGGCGCGCAAGAAGATGTTTTTCGCTTCGTCGAAAGCGCGCGACGAGCTTGGCTACGCGCCCGCGCCGATCGACGCGGCGCTTGAGCGCGCGGTGAGATTCTTTCGCGAAACCGGAGCCGCGCGCGCCGCTGCCTGACATGCCGATGCATCTGCTGCTCGCCACGATCGCGCTGCGCCCCTACGTTTTTATCTTTCTCGCGGCGTTCCTGTTCATCTCGATCGTCAATTTTGGCCTGCGCACGACAATGCTCTTTACCGCGCTCACCTATGCCGTGTCGCTCGGATGCGAATGGAGCTCGATTCACAACGGCTTTCCCTTCGGCCTCTATCACTACGCGCCGGCGACGCGCGGCCGCGAGCTCTGGATCGCCGGCGTGCCGTTCATGGATTCTCTCTCGTTCACCTTTCTCGGCTTTGCCAGTTACACGGTCGCGCTGCTGGCGGCGTCGCCGCTGTATCGGCGCGGCCTCGACCTGCGCATCCTCGACACGCGGAAAATCCGCCGCGCGCCGCGCGTCTGGATCATGGCGGCGTTGTTCATGGTGATGATCGATATGGTGGTCGATCCGCTGAGCGTGCGCGGCGACCGATGGTTCCTCGGGCGGATTTTCTGGTACGACCCGCCGGGGCCGCATTTCGGCGTGCCGATCAGCAATTACCTGGGATGGTTTTTCGTCGCCGCGATCGCCGTGGCGATTTTCCAGACGCTCGACGCCCGGCTGAATCGGGGAAGAGCGCGGCCGCGCGGCGCGCGGCCGCTATTTCCGTCGCGCGCGCTGCTCGGTCCGGCGCTCTATTTGGGTATCGTCAGTTTCGGCGTCACGATGTTGTTTGTGATCGGCGCGGCCGAAATCGCGTGGGCGGGCGTGTTCATTTATCTGCCGATGCTGGCCTTGATGCTGCATACGGTGACGCGGCCGGAAAGCTACGGCGACGCCGGCGCGATCGCGCGCCACCTGGCGGACTTTCCCTATGACGCGCCCGCTTTTGCGGACGCGACCCGAAATGAAATCGAATCGCGCCGGGCGGCCGTCCCTCGCGATTGAATATCGCGCGCCATGGTCATGAACGATATCAAAATGACTCGTCCGGACGCCGGCCCTCTAGCGCATCCGCGCCACCGTTTGCGCGACGGCCTGCGCCATCGCGTCCGCCGCGCGCCTGAGATTCCGCAGCAGCCGAATCACGCCGATGACCGTCGTCGGATGCGTCAGCAGGGACGCCGCGGCCTTGCCGAATCGAATCGTGCCGTCGGGGTTTGCGAATTGCGCGCCGACCAGATCGTGATCGACCGTGTCCATGATCGTGCGCATCGCGATAAACGGCACGCCGCGTTCCTCCGCTTCGATCGCGATCGCCGCGGTCTCCATATCGACCGCGACCGCGCCGCTCTGATGGGCCGCGAGGCGCTTTTCGACGCTGGTCGCGATCGCGAACTTGCTGGTCAGAATGGCGCCGCGCGTGTAGGCAATTCCGGCGGCGTCCAACGCGGCCGCGGCGCGCGCGTATTGATCGCGCGGCGTCTCGATCGTCATTTCCGGACGGAAACCGTCGTTCGCCCGCGCCATTACGCGGTCCGCCAATACCACGTCGCCGATTTTGAGCGGCGCCGCCAGCGCTCCCGCGACTCCGGTCAGCAGCGCCAGATCGATATCGCGCGCGTGATCGAACAGCCGGCGCGCCGTCGCCCGCGCCCGGCGCATCCCGATGCCGCTTTCGGCGAGCAGAACCGGAACTTCGCCGAGCTTGCCATAGCAACCTTTCACCGATTCGAGGCCGAGCGCCCGCACCGCATCGAGACGGGCGTGGAGCGGCGCGAATTCCGCCCGAAATGCGCAGAAGATCAGGACCATCGCGATGGCGCCGCGCGATAATTCCGCAACCGCATACATGCTTTTGCGGGTGCGGCGACCGAACCCTGGCTTGTGCGCGCGCGCATGGCTCTGCAGAATTGCGCCGATGCGCCACGATGATCAAGCCTGCCGCGGACGCGCGCCGCGGTCGCGGAGCCGCACGCGATGACTCCGACGGAATCCGCCGAACGAGCCCGGTCGGCAGGCGCGCCGATTAATCCTTCCGCCCGCGACAGCGCCGGCCGTCACGCCGTGGCGTCGGTGCGACACGGCGGATCGCGCGCGGTGATCGTCACCGCCGACGATTTCGGCATCTCGCGCGAGGCCAACGCCGGCATCATCCGCGCCCATCGCGAGGGCGTGCTCACGGCGACCAGCCTGATGGTCGCGGGCGTCGCGCGCGACGAGGCGGCCGCGCTCGCCCGCGAGCATCGCGACCTCGACGTCGGCCTGCATCTCGTCGTATGCATGGGGACGAGCGTGCTCGGACGGGAGCGGCTGGGGGGAATCGTCGACGCCGCCGGGCGCTTCGGCGAAAATCCCGTCGGCGCCGGGATGCGCTACTTCTTCAGCCGCCGCGCGCGCATCCTGTTGCGCGACGAAATCCGCGCGCAAATCGAAACGCATCTCCGGCTGGTCGGCCGCCTCGATCATATCGACGGCCATCTCAACTTCCACGTCCATCCGGCGATCGCGGACCTTCTGATGGAGCTCGGGGCGGAGTATCGCGTGCCGTGCATGCGCCTCCCGCGCGAGTCCGTGCTCACGACGCTCAGGCTCGCGCGCGATCATATGCCGCGCAAGCTCGTCGAAGCGGTGATCTTCCGGGCGCTGTCGCGCCGCACCCGCCGGATGATGGCCGCGCGCGGCATCCGCACCACCGACTGGCTCTTCGGGCTCCATCAGAGCGGCAATCTGAGCGCGGATTATCTGATCGGCGTGATTCGCCGCCTGCGGCCGGGCCTGACCGAACTCTATTTCCATCCGGCGGCCGATCTCGGCGGCGCGACCCCGGCGGCGGCGGCGCGGCGCGAAGTCGAGCTGCTGACCGATCCGCGCATCCGCGCCGCGCTCAATAACGCCGGCGCCCGCCTGACGAATTTCGCCGAACTCGCCCGCGCCTGAAATAGATCGCTCACGCGCCGAACTCGCGTCCCGCCGCCCTTTGCGTTTACAATGCATGGTCCGGGAAGGCGTCCGAACGCCTCCCGGTTATCCCATCCGGAGAAGACCGTCCGATGTTCGATCAGGAGACTTCGCTCGCCGCCGACAAGGCCCTCGAATACCGGCTGCCCGCCAGCGTCACGCCCGAACGTTACGACCTGCGTCTGACGCCCGATCTGAGCGTCTTCACCTTCGACGGCGAAGAGACCGTCGCCGTGAAGGTTCATCAGGCGACGGCCGAGGTCGCGCTCAACGCGCTGGAACTTGCGATCGACGCGGTGACGGCCGAGCGCGCCGGCAAGTCGCTCGCCGCGCGGATTGAGATGGAGCCGGCGCGCGAACGCGCCCGCTTCCAGTTTGCCGAGGCGCTCGACCCGGGAGACTGGACGCTCAAAATCCGCTTCCGCGGCGTGCTCAACGACAAGCTGCACGGCTTCTATCGCAGCCAGTACGTCGATTCCGCCGGCGTCACCCATACCGTCGCGACCACCCAGTTCGAGGCGACCGACGCGCGTCGCGCGTTGCCCTGCTGGGACGAACCCGCGCTCAAGGCGGTCTTCGGCGTGACCCTGGTGGTCGACGAAAATCTTGCCGCGCTCTCCAACGCCGGCGTCAAAGCCACGCGCCCGCTCGGCAACGGCAAAAAAGAGGTCGTCTTCAGGGACACCATCCGGATGTCCACCTATCTGCTCGCCTTTATCGTCGGCGAGTTCGAGGCGACCGACGCGGTCGACGCCGGCACGCCGCTGCGCGTCGTGCACGCGCCGGGCAAGAGCGCGCTCACCGGATGGGCGAAACAGATCGGCGCCTTCTCGCTCAAATTTTTCGCCGACTATTACGGCATCCCGTATCCTGGCGACAAGCTCGATCTGATTGCGATTCCCGACTTCGCCGCCGGCGCGATGGAAAATCTCGGCGCGATTACGTTTCGCGAAACCGCGCTGCTGGCCGACGACAAAACCGCGTCGCGCGCCGAACTCGAGCGCGTCGCCGACGTCGTTTCGCATGAGAACGCGCACATGTGGTTCGGCGATCTGGTCACGATGCGCTGGTGGAACGGAATCTGGC
>JAJXYM010000039.1 GCA_021780585.1 Deltaproteobacteria bacterium | reverse complement strand
CCATGACGGACCCGGCGGCGCCGCGCTGCGCCCGCGCGTCAGACCCGCCCATCTCGAAAACCTCCGCCCGCTGGTCGAGCGCGGTGTGGTTGAAATCGGCGGACCGTTCACCGACGGCAGCGGCAGCCTGATGGTGATCGATTTCGCGGACGAAGCCGAAGCGCGCGCCTTCGCCATGAGCGACCCTTACGTCAAGGAAGGCGTGTTCGAACGCGTCGAAATCAAACCATTCCGCAAAGTCGTGCCCTAGGCGCGCCAAGCGGGCGACGGAGCCACGATGGCGGGAGCGTTAGCGAGTCTTAAAATTATCGAAATCGGCGAATTGGCCTCGGCGCCGTACGCGGCGAAGCTGATGGCCGATATGGGCGCCGAAGTGATCAAGATCGAGCGGCCGGGCGCGGGCGATCGGGCGCGCACGCGCGGTCCGTTTCCGGGCGGCGTCGCCCATCCGGAAAAAAGCGGGCTGTTCCTTTATCTCAACGCCAACAAGCGCGGCATAACGCTCGATATCGCGCGGCCGGAGGGGATGGAGCTGCTCGAACGTCTCGCGGCCGAGGCCGACGTGCTGATCCATAACGTATCGCCGCCGGAAATGGATCGCGTGGGGCTAACCTTCGAGCGGATGCGCCGCGTCAATCCCCGGCTGGTGATGACCTCGATTACGCCGTACGGACTGACCGGACCCAAGCGCGATCTGCGTGCCGAGGAGCTGACGGTATGGTCGGCCGGCGGGGTCTGTGTGCTCAATGGCGCCGGTCCCGACCATCCGGAACTGCCGCCGCTCAAGACCTTCGGCAGCCAGGCCGGTTATCAGGGCGGCGTCCATGGCGCCGTCGCCACGATGGGCGCGGTGCTCGCTGCGCTGCGCGACCGCGAAGGGCAGCATATCGACGTCTCGTGCCAGGAGTCGGTCGCCGCCCAGCTCGAAATGACCTTCGAATACTGGCCGTATATGAAAATGATCGCGACGCGGCTCGGCAAAAAGCCCCTGCAGCCGGTCGAATCGATGCAATGCAAGGACGGCGGCTGGATCTACCTGTGCTGCATCGAGGAGCATCAGTGGAAGGCGTTCGTCGATCTGATGGGGAATCCCGAATGGGCCGGCGAGGAAATTTTCTCCGACCGGCTCAAGCGCGGCGAGAACTGGGAGGCGTTGCGCATCTTCCTCGAGGAATACGTCAGCCAGCAGACCGTACTGGATTTATACAAAAAGGCGCAGGCGCGGCGGATTCCGTTCGCTCCGGTCTCGACGATGGGCGACCTGCTCAATTCCGAGCATCTGAAGGCGCGCGGCTTCTTCGTCGAAATCGCCCATCCGGCCGCGGGCGCGCACAAATATCCGGGCGCGCCGCTCAAGTATGCCGCGACGCCGTGGGAATTGCGGATGCCGGCGCCGGTCCTCGGCCAGCATAATCAGGAGATTTTCGGCGGACGGCTCGGGCTTTCCACCGCGCGAATCGACGAACTCAAACGTACGGGTGTGATTTAGATGGCGCGACCACCGCTCGACGGCGTTCGTATCGCGGATTTCACGTGGGTATGGGCGGGACCCTACTGCACGCTCCAGTTGGCCCATCTGGGCGCCGACGTGATCCGTATCGAGACCAAAACCCGCCCCTGCGTGACGCGGCTGCTGCCGCCGTGGCCAGGCGGACAGCCGGGCGGCCTCAACCGCTCCGGCTACTTCAATCAATACAACCAGGGCAAGCGCTCGCTGACGCTCAACTTCAAGGACCCCGAGGCGCACGAAATCGCCCGCCGGCTGATCGCGAAGAGCGACGTCGTGGTCAACAACTTCGCCCACGGCGTGATGGACAAGCTCGGCTTCGGCTACGAAGAAGTAAAAAAGATTCGTCCCGATATCATTATGGTGTCGCTGACCGGCTACGGCGACACCGGCCCGTATCGCGACTATATCGCCTACGGCCCCGCGCAGGTGCCGCTCTCGGGCCTTTCGGCGCTGACGGGCTATCGCGGATGGCCGCCGATGCATGCCGGGTTCAGCTACGCCGATCCCAACGCCGGCGTCCATGGCGCCTTTGCGATTTTGAGCGCGATTTATCATCGCGCCAAAACCGGCGCGGGCCAGTATATCGATATGAGCCAGTGGGAATGCGCGATGGGCCTGCTGGCCGAGGGCATCCTCGAGTACACAATGAACGGACGCGAGCCGGAACGGGCCGGTAACGAAGATCCGTGGATGGCGCCGCACGGGATCTATCGCTGCCTCGATCGGCCGGAGCCGGTGCTGGGCGTGACGGTCGATCAGTGGATTGCGATCGCGGTTGCCGACGACGGCGAATTCGCCCGTTTGGCCGCGACGATCGGGCGGCCGGAACTGGCGGCCGACTCCAATTTCGCGACCCTGGCCGGACGCAAGGCGCATGAAGAGGAATTGAACGGGCTGATTACCGCATGGACCGCGCCGCGCCGCGCCGACGACGCCGTGCGCGTGCTCCAGCAGGCGGGAATCGCGGCGGCCGTCGTCGCCGACAGCCGTTACGTCGCCGAAGAAGACGAGCATCTCGCCGGACGCGATTTTTTTGTCTACCGCGAGCATCAGGAAGTCGGCACGCTGCAGCATTGTGGAATCCCGTGGAAAATGAGCCGTACGGCTACGAGCGTGCGCGCCGCCGCGCCCTGTATCGGGCAGCATACCGACGAGGTGCTGACGCAGGTGCTGGGCTACGCGCCCGAAGACGTCGCGCGGCTGCGCTCGCAAGGCGCGCTGGAGTAGCTGGGGCGGACGGAGGGGCGGGAATCGCAGTCGCTTAAAGTTTCACTTTAAGTTCGACGAGGAAGCGGACGATGGCTGAATTTAATGTGTTACTTGAGGGTCTGGCGTTTCCCGAAGGCCCGCGCTGGCATGACGGCAAACTCTATCTCTCCGACATGCATGCCCATCAGGTGCTCAGCGTCGCGCTCGACGGCCGCAAGACGGTTGTTACGGAAGTGTCGGCGTGGCCCTCGGGCCTCGGCTGGCTGCCGGACGGGCGGATGCTGATCGTGTCGATGACCGATCGCAAGCTGCTGCGGCTGGACCCGGACGGTCTCAAGGTGCATGCCGATTTGAGCGGGCTCGCGTCGTTCCATTGCAACGACATGGTGACCGACGGGGCGGGCCGCTCGTACGTGGGAAATTTCGGCTACGACCTGTTGACCGGCGCGCCGCAAAAGCCGGCCGAAATCGTTCTGGTCGAGCCGGACGGACGCGCCCGCGTCGCCGCGACCGGACTCGAATTTCCCAACGGCACGGTCGTGACCGCCGACGGCCGCACGCTGATCGTCGGCGAATCGATGGGCCATCGGCTGACCGCG
>JAJXYM010000259.1 GCA_021780585.1 Deltaproteobacteria bacterium | reverse complement strand
TCGGCCAGCGGCGCCCGGCCCGCCCGCGGCACCTCGCCCTGCGTTTGCGGAAGGCGCATGCGCAGCTCGTCGAGGCCGAGCGCCGCGCCGTCGGCGGTCAAGCGATGCAGCGCCAGCGTATCGATCGCCATGCGCAGCGCGAGGTCGTCGCCAGCGATCGCGCGGGCCGCGCCATAGGCGATTTTGCGGGCGGCGCGGCCGGCGTCGCCGAGCCGCGCCTCGACCGCGCGCGCGATCGCCGGCGCATCGATCAGGTCGGCCGGCAGGATCATCCGGTTCGCGTCGCCGCGTTCGAGCCAGAACGCGACCGCCGCGCGCGCCATCGCGGCCAGTTCGGCGACGCCGCCGGAACGATCGCGCAGGGCCGCCAGCGCGGCGACCGCCGCCGGCTGAAACGGATAGATCTCGGCGGGCGTGAAGCCGCCGAGTTCGACGCCGCGATAGAGCAATTCGGCCGCGCGCATTCCGGCTTCCTCCAGGCGGCGCGCCCGCCCGATCGCGATGGCCGGCTCCTCGCCGTTGGCGGGGGCGACCTGAAAGGCCCGCGCCGTCCGCGGCGCCAGGCCGCGGCCGGCCGCAATCACGAGCAGGCGCAGCGCGCGGTTGGCGCGCGCCAATTGCGCGAGCGCGGCAAAGGTCTCGAGCGCGGGTTCGGTTTCGTCAAGTCCCAGATCAATTGCGAGCGTGACCCCGCGGACGCCCTGGCGGCGCGCGGTATCGAGCGCAATCGCGAGCGCGTCGGCGCCGCGCATCTGACGCCACAGCGTCGCGCCATGGCTGTCGCCAGCCAGCGCCTGCGCCAGCAACTCCAGAATCCGGCGATCGAGCGCCGCGCCGCCGAACCGGTTGGCCACGTCGATCGCCAGCGCGAGATGGCGTCCGGCGTCGGCGACCAAACCGCCGGCTCGTCCCGCCAGCGCCAGCGCGTAATTCAGAAAATGGGTTTTCCCCGCTCCGGCCGCGCCGCCGATCCAGAAGAGCGCGCCCGAGCTTTGCGCTAACTGGCCGTTGATCGCCTCCCAGGCGGCGCGCGCGGCGCGCGTCAAAACGTAGGCGCCGACCACCGCGCCGCCGGGCTGTTCGCTTAGGACGATACGCTCCGAAACCTCGGGACCAAGCTCAATCAGGCCGCCGGGCGTCAGTTCCTTCGTCCTCCGCTGAACCCGCATACAGGTTGTCTTACAGCGAACGCCAGGCGCATACCAGACTGGACGATTAGCTCCTTTAGGGCGTAGACATGCTAATCCATGCCCGCGCCAAAATAGCAACAAATCCGATACTAAACTGTTTTGCTAATTGACTATTTTCGAAGATATCAGTCAAACGAGTACGAAATTAAATTACCCGGCATCGCTCAGCGCCGCAAGGCGCGCATCCGGCCGCGATATCCCGCCGTTAGCAAAGATTCTACAAAATGTTCGGTAATCGCTACAAGACTCCGGCGGCGCGCAAATCCGCCAGCGTCGCCGGATCGATCCCGAGCGACGACAAAACCTCGTCCGTATGCGCGCCGAGCGCCGGCGGCGGCGCAATCGCAGCCGGCTCGGGCAGCGCCTCCAGCTTGAGCGGCGCGCCCATCGTCTTGATCGGGCCACGGGTCGGATAGGCGCTGTCGATCAGCATCCGGCGGCGCGTAAGCTCCGGGTCGGCGACGACTTCGGCCACTTCGCGCACGGGCGCGCACGGCAGGCCGTGTTCGAGCAGCATTGCGACGATCGCGTCACGGGCGCGCGTTCGCGTCCATGCGGCGACCAGCCCATCGACTTCGTCGGCGATCGCATAACGGGCGGCGTGATCGGCGAAGCGCGGATCGTCGAGCAACTCCGCCCGGCCCATCAGGCGGGCGAATCCGCGCCAATGCGTCTCGGTGAGGCAGAAGATAAGGATTTCGCCGTCGCTGGCGGGGTAGATGTTCGACGGACAGGCGTTGCGATGCCGGTTGCCGATGCGCCGATAGGGTTTGCCTTCGAGTTCGTTGGCGATCAGTCCGGTCATCGCGGCGACGCAGACGTCGTACATCGAGATTTCCACGCGCTGGCCGCGGCCGGTGCCGCCGCGCTGAATCAGCGCG
Organism: Deltaproteobacteria bacterium; assembly: GCA_021780585.1. Lineage (GTDB taxonomy): Bacteria > Desulfobacterota > Binatia > Binatales > Binataceae > JADMIL01. Next base: position 1,256 of record JAJXYM010000259.1, on the reverse strand, counting down.
GCGAGAATCGCGCTCACCAGATGGCTGCCGGAGCTCATGTCGATAAAGGTGGCCGGCGAGCGCGTGCCGGGACCATCGGCGTAGCCGGTTACGCTGATTTGGCCGCAGGCGGCCTGCAGCGTGCTGTCCATCGCGCCGAGCTTCGCCCACGGACCGTCGGAGCCGTAGCCTTTGATCGAGGCGTAGATCAGGCGCGGAAACCGTTCGGCGAGCGCGGCATAGCCGAGCCCGAGCGCTTCCATTACGCCGGCCGAATAGTTCTCGGTCAGGATATCGGCGCTGGCGAGCAGGCGGAGCAACAACTCGCGGCCGCGCGGATGCTTCAAATTGAGCGTGACCGACTTTTTGTTGGCGTTGAGCATCAGGAAGGAATAGCTCACGCCGCCCGGCGAAGCCGCCGCCCGGCGCAGATTCTCGCCCGTGCCGGGCGGTTCCACCTTGATGACTTCGGCGCCCAGATGGGCCAATTGCAGCGTGCAGTAGGGCACGGCGAAAATCTGGCCGAGATCGATTACGCGAACTCCAGCGAGCGGCAGGTCCATTCCGAAACTTCCTTTCCATGCGAACGCTTGCGCGGCCGGACGGCGGCGCGCGGCGGGCCGATCAGCGCAGCAGATTGCGCGCGATCACCATCCGATGCACTTCCGACGGGCCTTCGCCAATCCGGCGGATCCGCGCCTCGCGGTACCAGCGCTCCAGCGGGAACTCCTTGCTGACGCCGTAACCGCCATGGATCTGCACCGCGCGATCGATCACGCGGCCGAGGACTTCGCTCGAATAAAGCTTGGCGACGGAGGCTTCCATGCGCGCGTCCTCGCCGCGGTCGGATTTCCAGGCGCCGTCCCAGATAAGCCAGCGGGCGGCGCGCAGCTCGACCTCCGAATCCGCGAGCATCCATTGGATCGCCTGGCGGCGCGACAGCAGCTCGCCGAAGGTCTTGCGCTGTTTGGCGTGATCGACCGCCATCCGCAGCGCGGCCACGCCGATCCCGACGTTGCAGGCGGAATAGGGAAAGCGCAGGCCGGTCAGCAGGCCGAGACAGAGGCTTAATCCGCCGCCCTCGGGACCGAGCCGCTGGGCGACCGGAATCCGGCAATCCTCGAAATGGACGACATTGGGCAGCGCGGCGGTGCGCAGCGTGCGAAACGGCTTGGCGGTGAATCCCGGCGTGCCCTTTTCGACGATGAAGGCGGTGATGCCGGCGCGGCCGGCCGCTGGATCGGTGCGGGTGAAGACGACGCCCCATTCCGCCTCAT
>JAJXYM010000033.1 GCA_021780585.1 Deltaproteobacteria bacterium | reverse complement strand
CGAAGGCCAGCTCGCCCTCGTTCGCGAGCATCCCGGCGCCGTCGAGCGCGCGGCGTCCGAGCGCGAGCGCGGGCGCCAGAAAGGGCGTCGGCTCGCGCGCATAGACCATATCGTAGAAAACGCAATCGGCCGGCGTCGCGTCGCAGGCGAGGGGGGCGAAGCCGCCGGTCTTGAGGCCCATCGGGGTGGCGTTGACGATCAGCGCGGCGGCGGCGACGGTCGTGCGATCGGCGAGCGCGGCCAGGCCGCGCGCTGCGATCGTTTCGCGGGCGCGGCCGCCGCCCCGGCCGGCGACGTAACGGGCGAAGCGCCGCGCGAGGCGATTGGCGCGCTCGACCGTGCGATTACAGATGACGATGCGCGCGGCGCCCATCCGGATGCAGGCGAGGATGGCCGAGGGGGCGGCGCCGCCGGCGCCGACGACCACGGCGGTACGACCGTCGAGGTCGACGCGGTAGCCGCGCAGGTCCGCCTCGAAGCCGCGCGCGTCGGTGTTGTCGCCGTGCAGTTCGCCGTCGCGATTGATCACGCAGTTGACGGCGGCGAGCAGGCGGGCCTCGTCGCTCAGCCGCGCCATCATCCGCAGCGCCCGCTCCTTGTGCGGCACGGTGAGGTTGACGCCGAGGAGGCCGAGCGCGGGAACCGCGCGAATCGCGTCGCGCAGCCGCGCGGGCGTGACATGAAAAGCGGCGTAGGCGCGGTCGAGGCCGAGCGCGGCGTAGGCCGCGTTATGCATCGCGGGCGAGAGCGAATGCTCGACCGGATCGCCGAAAACGGCGCTCAGGCGGGTGCGTCCGCCGAGGATACGGTCCGCCGGGGTCATCCGGAACGGCCCGCGCGCGCGGCGTCGCGCACCTGATCGGCGGTGAAGAGGTAGACATATTTGAGGCCGGCGGCGGCGAAGGCCTGGGCCGCCCCTTCGCCGCGTTCGACCAGGGCGAAGGCGTGGGTGACCTGGGCTCCGGCCGCGCGCATCGCGGCCACCGCCTGCAGGCTGGAGCCGCCGGTGGTGATGGTGTCGTCGATCACGGCGGTGAGTCGATCCGTGCGGAAGGCGCCTTCGATTTGTTGTTGCAGGCCGTGGTCTTTCATCTCCTTGCGCACGAAAAAGCCGGTCAGATCGTAGCCGTGGCGCCAGGCCGCGCCGACGATCGCGTCGGTCACCGGCAGCGCCCCGGCGGCCATCCCGCCGATCTGTCCAATCCGTTCGGCGCTCACCAGCGCGAGCATCAGCTCGCCCGCCAGATGCGCTCCGCGCGGCAGGTAGAGCGTGCGCTTGCAATCGACGTAGTAATTCGAGGCGCGGCCGGAGGCGAGTGTGAGTTCGCGTTCGAAGTAGGATTCGCGCGCCAGCATCGCGAGCAATTCATTGCGATCGTTTGCGTTCATGGTCACCCGTATGGGCGCCATCATAATCGCGGGCGGGCGGCGTACAAGAGCCGCGGCGTCTGCGCGGGCGATCGGTTTGCGGGGCGGGCGTGCTATGCTGCGCGCGATGTTTTTCGGACCGTTCGTGGCGCTGTACGCGATTCTGTTCTTTTTCCTGCTGGCCTTCGTCTTTGTGCTGCTGGAAATCGGCGTGATTCATTACGCCTTCCAGATGGTCGGATTGCCGCCTGAGCTGGCGTTCCTGGCGCTGTTCGCGAGCCTGATCGGCAGCTACATCAATATCCCCATCGCGCGGATCGAGGGCGGACCGGTCCATCCGATGGAGGTCGTGAACAGCTTCGGGGTGCGTTATCGTGTGCCGGTTCGATACGCGGGGGGCGGAACGACGCTGGCGGTGAACGTGGGCGGGGCGATCGTGCCGGTGCTGATTTCGCTATACGTGCTGGCGCGGCAGAGCGAGGCGATCCTGCCGGCGCTATTCGGCGCGGCGATCGTCGCGACCGTGGTGCATCGGTTCGCCAAGCCGGTGCCGGGACTGGGAATCGCGACGCCGATGCTGATTCCGCCGATCGTGGCGGCGCTGGTGGCGATCGCGTTCACGGGGATTTTCCACGTCGGCGCGCACGTCGACGCGGTCGCGTATGTGAGCGGCGTAATCGGGACGCTGGTGGGCGCGGACCTGGCGAATTTGCGCAAGCTGGGGGATCTCGGCGCGCCGGTCGCCTCGATTGGCGGCGCGGGCACGTTCGACGGCGTCTTCCTGACCGGCATCGTCGCGGTGCTGCTGGCGTGACGGAACGGCGGCGTGGCTCAGGCGTAGCGCGCCATTATCGGGATAATTTCATGCTGCGGCGGCGCGGCGCTGATTTCGGCGCGGCCGTCCTCGATCGTCATGTCGAGTTCGCTGCGGACGCCGAAGCGGCCGGGTAGATAGACGCCCGGCTCGACCGAGAAGCAGGTGCGATCGATCAGGCGGCGATGGTCGCGGGTTTCGAGCGAATCGAGATTGGCTCCGGCGCCGTGGACTTCGCGGCCGATCGAATGGCCGGTGCGATGGACGAAAGCGTCGCCGTAACCCGCCGCCTCGATCACGGCGCGCGCGGCGCGGTCGGCTTCGGCTCCGCTGACCGGGGCGCCGGCGGCGAGGCGGCTCTGGATCAGCGCGACGGCGGCGTCGCGGGCGTTGGCGACGACGCGGAAAACCTGGTTGTGTTCGTCGTCGGCGCGATCGCCCACCGCGCCCATCCAGGTCAGGTCGCCGTAAATTGAATCGTCGTCGAGCTCTTTGGCGAACAGGTCGATCAGCACCAGATCGCCGGAGCGGATCGGCGTGTCGCGCGCTTCGGCGGGGCCGTAATGAGGATTGGCGGCGTTGGCGTTGACCGCGACGATCGGAGTCTCGTCGGTGCGCAGGCGATGGGCGGCGATCCGGCCGAGCACGAACTTCTGGATGGTGTATTCGGTGCAGGGCAGGCGGCCGCGGACGCGCCGGGCGATTTCGGCGAAGCTTTCGTTGACGATCAGGCGCAGGGCGGCGGCGGCGCGCCGATGGCCGGCGATCTGCACGCCGGTCAGGGTCGCCTCGAAGCGCTGGATCAGGTCGGCGGCGGTGACGACTTCGACTCCGGTCGCGCGCACCAGTTCGAGCGTGCCCGCGTCCACGCGCGAGACGTAGGGAATCGCGCACTCGGGCGAATAGTCCATCGCGATTCGCCGGGCCGGCCCCAGCAGCGCGGCGAGCGCCGCCGTCATCTCGCGCTCCGAACGATAGACCACGCGCCGGGCGGCCGGCAGCGCGTCCAGCCGATGGGCTTCGACGGCCGAGACGATCGCGCACGGTTCGCCGCGCGCCGCGATGAAGTAAAACCATCGCCGCGTGGTGATGCCGCGTTCGGGCAGGCCGAGGATGCGATAGGCGAGGGGATCGCTCAGGCGAAAATCGTAGAACAG
>JAJXYM010000094.1 GCA_021780585.1 Deltaproteobacteria bacterium | reverse complement strand
GCGCGAGCCGCGCCAGGTCGTGTCGTGAATCACTCCGCGCAGCATCAGTTGCGCGGCCGGTTCGACCGTGCGGTCGGTCACGTAAACGTCGTGAAACAGCTCCGTGTTGCGCATCTCCGAAGCCGCCGCGTTGGCCAGATCCGACGCCGGGCGGAAATTGTACGCGCCCATCGTGAGAAAGCCGTTGGCGCTGTCGGGACGATCATAATCGGCCGTGCAATAGGGCACGAGCGGCAGCATACAGAGCCAAAGATAGGTCGTGTTGGTATTCGGCCGCTCGTCCTTGAAGGTTTGCACCGCCAGCACTACCGGCAGACTCTTGCCCATCGGCGCGGCGGGATTCGGCGTGTATTGCCATCCGGCCCTGGTCACACATCCGGACAGGATCATCGCGATCCCCGCCGCATACAGGACCGGCGCCAGCCGTAACCGCTTCAACATTCCACAACTCCCTTGCCCGCCGGGCGTTCGACCAGCGCCGCGATCAGCGATTCGGACAACGAATGATTATTCGCCAATCCCGCGCCCGAAACAATCGACTATACTGGTCAAGTCAATTATCCATACGCCACAATTCAGCCTTGATTGGCGCTGACGCGCGCGTATTCATTCCTGATGAGTCCAGCATGACCACGCCGGCGCGCGGAGCCGGACCGCGGTCGGCGCCGTCGGCGGAGGGAAGCGTTGGCGGAGCCGTGCAAAATAATCCGATTTCTGCTAGGCTAGCGGATCGATCCGCCACGTTTCATTCGTGGGCCACAAGCGGGCGCGGATCTTCTGCGGGGGGACGTATCGATGGCGGCGACGTTGCCCGAAATTGCGCGATTTCTCTATCACGAAGCGCGGCTGATGGACGCGCATCGTTACGACGAATGGCTGGCGTTATGGGAGGACGACGCGACCTATTGGGTACCCTGCAACGACGACGATATCGACCCGACCCGCAACGTCTCAATCATTTATGACCGCGGTCGCCAGTTGCGCAATCGCATCCAGCGGCTCAAGGAGACGCTGTGGCTCAAGGAGCGCGCGCCCCGGCTGAAGCGGCTGGTCGCGAATATCGAAATCGAGCCGGGGAGCGACGGACCGATCGTCGTGCGCGCGAATTTCATCCTGGTCGAGCTGCATCGCCATCGCCAGACGCTATGGGCGGGCGACACGACGCATCATCTGGTCGCGACGGCGGACGGTTTCCGGATTCGTTTCAAGAAGGTGCTACTGTTGAACAACGACGAGCCGCTGCCCAACCTGATGTTCCTGATTTGACGCGGCGGGCGGCCGAAGCGGCGCATACGGTTGACCGATGGTACTGCGGCTGAGCAACGAATTCGCGGCGGTCGAAATCGAACGCGACGACAGCGGCAACGGACCGCGGCTCAAAATCCGCGACGCGCGCAGCGGACGCGCCGTGATGCTCGATCCGCTGGAACTGTCGGCGCTGGCGGCGGTGCGGCATGACGAGCTGGCGCCGTTGCTCGATCCCGCCCGCTTCGATCGGCCGCGAATATCGGCGCGGTCGCGGCGCAATGGCAAGGACGCGCCGGAACGCAATGGATAATTCGCCGGCATAGGTCGTGCCGGGCGATACCGGTCATGGGAGGTTTGGCGATGGCGACGATGCTGGCCTCGAACGGATTGGCCTACGGCGATCTGGTGCGCGACGATCGGGTCAACGGACGGCTCTATTACGACCCGGCGATTTTTCACGACGAAATCGAAAAAATCTGGCGGCGCGAATGGCTCTACGTCGCCCATGAGAGCGAAATTCCCGAGCCCGGCGACTACGTCACGCGGCGGATGGGGCTGGAGCCGGTGATCGTCTCGCGCGACGAGGACGGCGCCATCCATCTGATGCTCAACCGATGTACGCATCGGGGCAACAGCGTATGTCAAAGCGAGCGCGGCAATTCCCATGCGTTCCGCTGCGCCTATCACGGCTGGACCTTCAATAATCGCGGCGATTTGGTGGGCGTGCCGTACGCGGCCGGTTATGACGAAGCGTTTCGCAAGACGGATTTTCCGCTGGCGCGCGTGCCGCGGGTCGGCGTCTATCGCGGGTTGATTTTCGCCAGCCTGAGCGCGGCGGGTCCCGCCCTCGAAGCGCGGCTCGGCCGCGCGCGGCGGCTGCTGGATCAGTTCGTCGATCTCGCGCCGGAGGGCGAAATCGTCGTGCGCTCGGGCGTGCTCAAGCATTCCTATCGCGGCAACTGGAAGATGGCGCTGGAAAATTCCGTTGACGGTTACCATCCCAATATCCTCCATCACGCCGCTATGGTGATGATGACGCGGGGCAAGGGCGACATGGAGGCGATTTTCGGCGAGCGCAGCGACGCGCGCGCCCGCGATCTCGGCAACGGCTCCGCGCAACTCGATTTGAACACGGTCAACACGCGCAACGGCGGCCGCGTCGTACCGCCCGGATGGAGCCGCGCGGCGTTCGCGGAATATCGCGCCGCGATGGAGCGGCGCTATGGCGCGGACGAGGCCGATCGGATAATCGCGACCGGTCCGCCGCATTTCTGCATCTTTCCCAACCTGATTCTGATCCTGAACCAGTTCCGCGTGATTCAACCGGTGAGCGTCGATGAAACCGTCATTTATTATTATCCGACGCTGCTCAAGGGCGCGCCCGACGAAATCAATCAGCGGCGGCTCTCGGAAACGTATCTGATTCACGGCCCGGCGGGCCGCGTCGCGCCCGATGATTTCGAGGCCTACGAACGTAATCAGGAAGGCTTCGCCGCCCGGGCCAACGAATGGCTGGTGCTGCGCCGCGGACTGCATCGCGAGGACCGCGAGCCGGGCGGCGCGATCGCCGGCCACGAGACCGACGAGACCACGCAGCGCGCGATCTGGCGGTACTATCGCGAAGTGATGACGCGCTGAGCCCGCCGATGGTCAGGCGGCGGCCGCCGCGCGGAGCGCCGCCGGCGCGCGCGGGTCGCGATTCGTTCCGGCCGGCCGCGCAGGATTGCTATTGTCGAGCGGGGCATCCCCGGCGTAATGTTGCGTAATTGCCGCCTCGTCGTGGCTTGTCCCGTGGCGCGCGGTTTCCAAGGAGCGAAGATGAAATTCGGCATCTTTATGGCCCCGTTCCATCGGGCCGGTGAAAACCCGGCGCTCGCCTATGAGCGCGATCTGCAACTGATCGAGTGGCTCGACGAGCTCGGCTACGACGAGGCCTTCATCGGCGAGCATCATTCGGCCGGATGGGAGATCATTCCGTCGCCGGAAATTTTCATGGCGGTCGCCGCCACGCGCACCAAGCGGATTATGATGGGTTCGGGCGTGGTCAGCGTGCCGTATCACCATCCGTTCCATATCGCCAACCGCTTCGCGATGC
>JAJXYM010000371.1 GCA_021780585.1 Deltaproteobacteria bacterium | reverse complement strand
GGGCGGGTTCGCCGGGATGCGGCTGGCGAACGCGATGCCGCGCCGGCTGCTGCGCGCGATTATCCTCGCCGCCGGCGTTACTCTTACAATCGTCTACGGCCTCAAAGCGCTACGGTGAGCGTTCGCCGCAATACTTTCCAGCAACCTCATCAGGACCTGTAAGCGCAAATCGTTTGCAGAGGCGGGAACCACGGAAATGCCTTCTATGCGGGAGGTCCCGCGCATGCTGGTTTGCGGTCAACCGGACCGGGCTTCGCGCCCAGAGTATAAATTGTGACCCATTGCCTGTCTCGTACTTCAATTGCTCGTCGTTCGAGACCGGGATTTTGACCATCCATAGGAAAATAAAATTCTAGCGTGTAGCGACCCGGAGCCAAAGGCAGCGTGAAACTATTATCATTCATACTGCAGGCGCCACATGCAGCAATTTCAGCGTCGCCCTCGTGGAACGCCTCGACACACTGAAAATCGACCGGAAGAGGAAACGCCGGAGAATTGCCGAAGCAAGGAATAGGAATTGGAGTTCCGACTCTGCCTCTAATTCCTGAATCGTGCGTCAGCGGCGGCTGCTCCATCGAAGATTGACAGATTTTCCGCCGAGCCTCCGAGCGCAGCTCGTTCCCCCATCCAGGCTCGGCTTGAGCACATACGTAGCCGGGAACACATTGTGCATTCGTTATACAGAGAGCGCCGGACCAGCCGCCTTTGGGTTCGGAAACGTGCTGCCACTCATGAGGCTTGACAACGATCAACTGATGCCACGGATTGCCGCTGTCCGAAAATCCGACGTAAGGCTCTTGCCCCACAAATACTTCGTAACGCCCCGACTTCATTGGCAACCGGAATTCACCGTCGCTCGCGCAGCCGGACGCCGCTATCAATTTCATATAACCGCGCGGAAATTTGGCTTGGTCAGAGCAACGGCTCGTATATAGTCCGAGCCTATCTTGAATAAAAGCTCCATTCGGGTTTCTTGGAGGTCCAGGATCGCCAGTCGGCGAATAGGCAAGCGGCGGCCGGCTCTGGGCATCGTAAGCTTCCACGCATCGGTTCCTCCATTTATCGAGCAGCGCCTCGGTAAAAATTGTGAAGGTCTTTTTCGCTCCTTGACCCGTCTCCGGATGGGCGGCTTGTTTCTGCACCGTTTCGATGCCGTCCTCTATCCACTTTAGATTTTCTCGATAGTGCGGAACGATTCCATAAATTCCGGAGTCGGGCGTTTCACTCTGCGCGAAAGACTCGCTCGCGCAAGGGCGCACCGCCGCAAAAGCTAACACCAAAACCAGCATCCAAACGGATCGTTGACAAAACATTCAACTCTTTCTATTGCCCGAAGGAAACGCGGTAAAGAGGGTCCGGTATGGCGCGGATCGCTTCGCTTCGTAGAAAATTGCGGCTAATCTTCTTATAAGGCGCCCGTAGCTCAACTGGACAGAGCATCGGACTTCGGATCCGAGGGTTGGGGGTTCGAATCCCTCCGGGCGCGCCATCTCCAGATGCGGCTCACGTGTCTACCGGGCATCCGCCGGGAAATGCCTGACTCCCCACTCCGGCTTCTGGAAACCTCGCGGTGCCTCCCGCGAACAAGCCTCACCGGGTCAAAACCGGGCCGGCGTATCGCGTTTGCCATCGGGCGGGCGTCGATGCGAGTCTGAGTCCGCGTCCGGGATGGAAATTCCGGGTGAGAGGAGAGAGCCGAAAAATGGGCGCGAACGTAAACCTCCAGGGCGAATGCGATCCCCGTTTTACCCGCGTGCGCGACGCGTTCCTCGGGAATTTCGCCAGCCGCGGCGAGGTTGGCGCCGCCGTCTCGGTGACTATCGATGGACGCCGGGTCGTCGATCTATGGGCCGGTCACGCCGATCAGGCGCGCACGCGTCCATGGGAGCGCGACACTCTCGTCAACGTATGGTCCACGACGAAGGGACTGTGCGCGATGTGCGCGCATCGGCTGGCCGATCAGGGCAAGCTGGACTTGGACGCGCCGGTCGCGAAGTACTGGCCCGAGTTCGCGCAGAGCGGCAAAGCCGCAATCCCGGTCAGCGCTCTCCTCAACCATCGGGCGGGCCTTGCGGCGATCCGGGCGCCGCTCAAACATGAAGATTTGTTCAGTTGGGACAAGGTCACCACTGAACTGGCGCGCCAGGAGCCGTGGTGGACGCCGGGCGCGCGGCATGGTTATCACGCGATTACCTTCGGCTGGCTGGTCGGCGAAGTGGTGCGCAGGGTGAGCGGCAAGAGTCTCGGCGCCTATTTCCGCGACGAAATCGCCAAGCCGCTCGGCGCGGACGCCCATATCGGGATAGGTCCGGAGTTCGACGCGCGCGTCGCCGAGATTATCTATGCGCCGGCGCCGCAAACGGGCGAGCGCAATATCTTCGCGGAGATGGCCAGGGATCCGGCGTCGGTGAGTTACGCGGCGCTGTTCAATCCGCCGACCATGTTTGCGCCGGAAACGACCAATTCGCGCGCATGGCGCGCCGCCGAAATTCCGGGCGCCAATGGCCATGCGAATGCTCGCGCGCTGGCGCGCATCTATGGAGCGCTGGCGCGCGGCGGTGAAGTGGACGGAGTGAAAGTGTTTGGCCCGCGAGAGATCGAACGCTGCTACACCGAACAGTCGCAGGGCCCGGACGCCGTGCTGCCGCTGACGACGCGCTTCGGCCTGGGCTATATGCTTTCGCAGCCGGGTACGATGATGGGGCCGAACCCGCGCGCCTTCGGTCATCCGGGCGCCGGCGGATCGCTGGGCTTTGCCGATCCCGACGCGAAGGTCGGCTTCGGCTACGTGATGAATCAGATGGGCAACGAACCGCTGCTCGATCCCCGGCCTGCCGCGCTGATCGAAGCGCTATACGCGTCGTTGTAGAAGCCGATAGGCGCACAATGACTTTCTCCGCATGCGCTATCGATCGCTCCCGGGCGGCCGGGTTGAGTATCCCGCTGTCGGCATGGTTACCTAAGGACGCCGGACGCCGTCGCGCGCCGGAGACGATCGCAGGAGACGCAAGACCGTGGACTTTAATTTGCCGGCCGAACTGACCGCCTACCTGGGCGAACTTGACGAATTTATCGAACGCGAAATCAAGCCGCTCGAGCGCGAAAACGACAATATCCGCTTCTTCGACCATCGCCGCGAATGGGCGCGCACCGATTTCGAGCGCGGCGGATTGCCGCGCCACGAATGGGAGGCGCTGCTGTCGGAGATGCGCCGGCGAGCCGATCGCGCCGGCCATTACCGCTACGCCCTGCCGAAGGAATACGGCGGCAAGGACGGCACGAATCTCGGCATGGCGGTGATTCGCGAGCATCTCGCGGCCAAGGGCCTGGGACTCCATAACGATCTGCAGAACGAAAGCTCGATCGTCGGCAATCTGCCGACCGTGCTGATGTTTCGTGATTTCGGCACGCCGGAACAGAAGGCCAAATTCATTCCGGGGATTCTCGACGACAAGATTCGCGTGGCCTTCGGCCTGACCGAGCCGAATCACGGTTCGGACGCGACCTGGATGGAGACGCGGGCGACCCGCGACGGCGACGGCTGGCGGATCACCGGCGCGAAAATGTGGAACACGGGGCTGCACGTGGCGACGCATGATTTTGTCTTCGCCCGCTTCGACGGCCGCGACGGCAGTCCGCGCGGAATCGCCTGCTTTATCGTGCCGACCGACAGCGCCGGCTTCAAAATCGAGGAATATCTGTGGACCTTCAACATGCCGACCGACCATCCGCGGATTTCGCTGACCGACGTGTGGGTCCCGGCCGACGCGATTCTGGGCGATCCGCAGAACGGCCTCGCGGTGGCGCAACATTTCGTGCATGAGAACCGGATCCGGCAGGCGGCGTCGTCGCTGGGCGCTGCGCAGTTCTGTATCAATGAGGCCGTGAAGTACGCGCAGGAGCGCAAGCCGTTCGGCAAGGCGCTCGCCACGAATCAGGCGATCCAGTGGCCGCTCGTGGAACTGCATACGGAGGCCGCGATGCTCCGCACGCTGATTCACAAGACGGCGTGGGAGATGGATCGGATGTCGAAGCCGGAAGTCGCAGAGAAGCTCTCGGACAAGGTCGCGATGTGCAATTATCGGGCGAACCGGCTGGTCTGCGAAGCGGCCGACCGCGCGATGCAGGTGCATGGCGGAATTGGCTATTCCCGGCACAAGCCGTTCGAACATATCTATCGGCATCATCGGCGCTACCGAATCACCGAGGGCGCCGAGGAAATCCAGATGCGGCGCGTGGCGCAGATTCTGTTCGGCTTCGGGCGCAAGGGGCGCGGCGAAGGCTGAGGCGCGCCGGGACGCATGATGAATCAGGAGGAGACCTTCGCGGCGCGGCTGGGCGCGGCCGTCGCGCGCCATCTGGGAGCGCCCGGCGCGTTGCATAATCTGCAACGTCTGACAGGTGGCGCGACCAAGACGACGTGGTCGTTTGACGCCGACGCCGGCGGCCGGCGGCTCGAATTGATCGTGCAGCTTTCCAACGCCGGCGCGACGCCGGTGCCCGACCCGACGGCGGGCTGGGGGCCGCATCTCAATTCCGACGACGACGCGCGAATCGTGATGGCGGCGGAGCGCGCGGGCGTGCCGGCGCCGCATGTCCACGCCGTGCTCGACGACGCCGACGGCCTCGGTCCGGGCTACGTTACCGGTCGGGTCGCGGGCGAGACGCTCGGTCCGCGGATCGTGCGCGACGAGAAATTCGCCGGGGCGCGCGCGGTGATGGCGCGTCAATGCGGCGAGATTCTCGCCGGGATTCATAAAATCGACCCGCGCGAGGTTCCGTTCCTGCTTCGTCAGGACGCGGCCGCGCAGGTGGCGGCGTACTACCGCTATGTCGATCACTACGGACTCAAGCTGCCGGCGGTCGAGCTGGGTCTGAAATGGGCGGCGGATCATCTGCCGCGCAAGCCGCGCGTCGCGGTGCTGCATGGCGATTTTCGCACCGGCAATCTGATCGTCGGCGAAGACGGCGTGCGCTGCGTGCTCGATTGGGAGATCGCGCAGATCGGCGACCCGATGCAGGACCTCGGCTGGCTGTGCGTCAAGACCTGGCGCTTCGGCGGCAAGCGTCCGGTGGGGGGCTTCGGGGCGCGCGAGGACCTTTTCGCGGCCTACGAGCGCGCCAGCGGCGTCGCGGTCGATCCCGCGCACGTGATGTTCTGGGAGGCGTTCGGCGACGTCAAATGGGCGATCATGTGCCTGCGCAAGGGGATGGCGTTCAGCGACGGCGTCGAGCCGATCAGCATCGAGCAGTCCGCCATCGGCCGGCGGATCGAGGAGCCGCTATGGGATTTCCTCAACCTGATCGAGGGGCGCGAATGACGCCGTCGATTCCGCGCGGAGCGTAACGCCGATGCCGACCAGCAAACCCGACGCGAAGATTCTGCTGCAGGCCGCGATGAAATACCTCGAAGAGGAATTGCTGCCGGCGCTGAGCGGTTATCATCGCTTCCAGACCCGCGTAACGATCAACGTGATCAACACTGTGCGCCGCGAGCTCGAATTGCGCGGCGCGCAGGCCGAGGCCGAAGCCGCGCGACTCGCGGCGCTGTTGGGGCGCGACGGTCCGGTCGACGCGCTCAACGTCGAGCTCTGCGCGCGGATCCGCGCCGGCGCGATCGCGGCGGACGACGGGTCATTGCGCGATCACGTCCGCCGATCGCTGGCCGACGCGCTCGCCATCAACAATCCCAAATGGACCGCGCGATAATCGCGAGCGCGATTCGCGCCGCGCTTGTCCCGCGATCGGACGTGCGCTAGCGTCGTGGGCGTGCGGCGGATCGTTTCACTCCTGATGCTGTTGGCGCTGATCGCCAGCGCCGCGCCCGCCAGTTCCGCTGACGCCTCTTGCGTCCCCGCGCGAGCGCCGGCCGCCGAATGCTGTCGCGCGGGATGTCCCGCCGCGTCATCCGGCGAGGCTCTGGCCTGCTGCGTCGGCGCCGACCGCGCGACTACGGCGCAAAGCGCGCCGGCGCCCGCGCCGGTTGCGGAGCCGCCGTCGGGTCTGATTTTCCGGATCGACGCCGCGACGCTCGCCGCGCCCGTCCGCACGACAATCGCCGCCGCTCTCCGCGCGTCGGCGCGATCCGATCCGCTCGCGCTCCACTGCTCGCGACAAATCTGATTTTCGCCCCGGTCGTTCGCTAACGGCGGTCGCCGCGGCCGGCGCTGGATTCGCGTTCAGCGCGCGCGGGGCCGGTTATCGGTGGATAACGCGCAACGGCGGCTCGCCCGACGATCCCGCCGCCGTGCGCCAATCGGCGACTTTGGTGGCGCAATGCGAAAGACGATCAGGCCCGCCGCCACGCGGCGTATCCTGAGTATGGCGATTCTGACGATCGCGTGCGGCGCGACCGCGCGCGCCCAGACGATTCCGTCCGTGCGGCAATCACCGCCGCGTCTGGCGGACCTCGTGCGCGAGGCGCGCGCGCGTAATCCCGGCGTGATCGCGGCGCGGTTGCGCTGGGAGGCGCTCGAACGCGCGCCGATCCAGGCGCGCACGCTGCCCGATCCCGAGGCGCAATACCAGCAATTCTCGGTCGGCAGCCCGAATCCCGCCGCCGGCTATGAAACCAGCAATTTCTACTATTCGGGCTTCGGCTTCGCGCAGGAAATTCCCGGTCCCGGCAAACTTCGCCTGCGCGGCGAAATCGCCCAGCGTGACGCCGACCTCGCGCGCCACCAATACGAGGCGGCGCAACGCGCCGCGGCCGAGCAGGTGCGCGAGGATTATTTCGAACTCTACTATCTGACGAAAACGGTCGGCTTGCTCGAGCGCGAACGCGACGATCTCGCGGCGATCGCGCAAATCGCGCAAGCGCGTTATCGCGTCGGCGAGGGGCAGGCCCAGGATGTCCTCAAGGCGCAGCTCGAAGCGACCCGGATGCTCGACGAGATCGTCCATCATCATCGCGAAATGGACCAGCGCCAGGCGGAGATCAAAGCCGCTCTCGGCCGCGATCCCGACTCCGTCGCTATCGCGATCGGCGACGTTGCGCCGACCCGCGTCGAATTGACGGAGGCCGGCGCCGCGCGCACGGCGGCCGACCGGTCGACCGACGTGATGATGGATCGCGCGGCGGAGGAAGGCGGCGAAAAGGCCGTCAGTCTCGCGCGCCAGAACTATATTCCCGACTTTACTATTGGCTATAGCTGGGAAAAGACCGGTCCCGGTTTCCGCGATTACTATATGTTGTCGATCGGAGCGAAAATCCCGCTCTATTTCTGGCGCAGGCAGACGCCCGCGCTCGAGCAGGCCGAACTTGAGCTGGCGGCGGCGCGCTCCCGGATGCGCGCGCATCAGCTCGACGCCGGCGCCTCCGCCGCAAGTCAGCTCGTGGCGATCCGCGCCTCCGATCGCGTGCTCTCGATTTATCGCGACGGCCTGATTCCGCAGGCGGACAATTCGCTGCGCGCGGCGATGGCGGAATATCGCGCGTCGAAAGCCGATTTCCAGACGCTCATTTCCGCCTTCGTCGAACTGCTCAACCTCAATCAGGAGTACTACCGCGAGCTCGCCGACCGCGAAATCGCGGTGGCCAGGCTCGAACAAGTCATCGGTGACCTGAAATGAACCCGCGCCTGTTCGTCACAATGATCGTTGCCGCGGCGACGACGCTTTGCGCGCCGTTGCGCGCCTCCGCCGGCGCCTCCGCCGGGCTTGTTCCCATTCAGCTCGATACCGAACGTCGCCAGATGATCGGCGTGACCTTCGCGGCGGTCGAGCGCCGCGCCGTCGCGCGGCGCGTCGAGGCGACCGGAACGATCGAGCCGGACGAGGAGTTGCAAGCCTACGTTCAGACCCGCTTCGCCGGATGGATCCAGCGCGTTTTCGCCAATCAGACCTATCAGTTCGTCCGCCGCGGCGCGCCGTTGTTCACGGTGTATAGCCCCGATCTGGCCGCCACCGAGCGCGAATATCTGCTGGCGCTCGACGCCCGCGGCCGCGTCGCCGGAAGCTCGGTCCCCGGCGTCGCCGACGGCGACGCGGCGCTCGCGGAGGCCGCGCGCCAGCGCCTCGCGTTGTTCGGGATCCCGCCCGCCGAAATCGCGCGCCTCGACCGCGATCGTCGGCCGCGCGACGTGATGACTATTTACTCGCCCGCGGATGGATATATCGTCGAACGCAACGCGCTGCCGAATATGTACGTACAGCCGGACACGAAAATCTACTCGATCACGAATCTGTCGACCGTATGGGTCTACGCGGCCGTCTTCCAGGACGACTTCGGCGCGGTCCGGCCCGGCGATCGGGCGGCGCTTTCCGTCGACGCCTGGCCGGGCGAGGAGTTCGCGGGCGCCGTCGACTATATCTGGCCCGCGATCGACGCCGCGACCCGCACCGTCCGGGTCCGCCTCGCCTTTTCGAGCCACTCCGGGAAATTGCGTCCGGGGATGTACGCGCGGGTGCGAATTGAACTGCCGCTGGGCGAGCGGCTGGTGATTCCCGCCGATAGCGTCTTGCGTACCGGACTGAGAAATCTCGTCTTCGTCGATCGCGGCGACGGCTATCTGACTCCGACCGAGGTCGTGGTCGGGCCGCGGGCCGGCGGCGATCTCGTGATTCTGCGCGGTCTCGAAGCCGGCCAACGGGTGGCCGCCGCCGCCGGCTTCCTGATCGATTCGGAAAGCCAGCTTGAGGCCGCCGCCGGCGCGTTCGTTCCTCCCCCGCCCGGCGTCGGCGGCGACGCCGCGACGAGCGCCGAAGCCGCGAACCAGCTTGAAATCGCGACGCTTCCGAATCCCCCGTCGCGCGGCCATAGCGCTTTGCGCGCGACGCTCAGGGACAGCGCGGGAAAACCGATCGCGGGCGCCCGCGTCAACGTGACTTTCTTCATGCCCGCGATGCCCGCGATGGGGATGTCGGCGATGCGCGTCACGGCGGACCTCGCCGATCGGGGCGGAGGCGTCTACGCCGGCGGCGTCGAGCTGCCCAGCGGCGGGACCTGGCGGGTGACCGCGATCGCGTCGCGCGGCGGCCGGACGATCGCGTCGCGCCGGTTCAACCTCTCGGTGGCGGGCGGGATGTAGCGGAGCGGGCGATGATAAATCGAACGATCGACTGGTGTAATGAAAACCGCTTTCTGGTCTTCCTCGCGGTCGGCGCGTTGATCCTCGCGGGGTTCTGGTCGCTGAACCGAATCCCGCTCGACGCCCTCCCGGACATCTCCGACGTGCAGGTGATTATCCATACCCAGTGGATGGGTCAGCCGCCCAATCTGATCGAGGACCAGGTCACCTATCCAATCGCCACCGCGATGCTCGCCGCCCCGCGCGTCAAGGCGGTGCGCGCGCAAACGATGCCGAACGATTCCTATGTATACGTCGTGTTTCAGGACGGCACGGATATCTACTGGGCGCGCAGTCGCGTGCTCGAATATCTCCAGCAAATCGGCGGGCAACTGCCCACTGGCGTCGTCCCCGTGATCGGCCCCGACGCGACCGGGGCGGGATGGGCGTTCGAGTATGTATTGACCGACTCCAGCGGCCGCCTCGGCCTGTCCGGCCTGCGCAGCCTGCAGGACTGGACGATCCGCTACGCCCTCGAAACCGTGCCCGGCGTGGCCGAGGTCGCGACGATCGGCGGCTTCGTCCGGCAATACCAGGTTAAACTCGATCCGAATCGCCTCTATGCGCTGGGAATTCCGCTGCGCACCGTGATCGATCGGATCCAGGATAGCAACAGCGAAGTCGGCGGCCGGGTGCTCGAGATGTCCTCGGCGGCATACAATGTCGTCGGCGTTGGCTATATCCAGTCGGTCGCCGATCTCGAAAATATCCCGGTCGCCGACCATAACGGCGTCCCCGTGCTGATCCGCGACCTCGGCGTGGTCACGCTCGGTCCCGATCTGCGCGAAGGCGTCGCCGAATGGAACGGCCAGGGCGAGACCGTCGGCGGAATCGTTGTGATGCGATACGGGGAGAACGCCCTCAAGGTGATCGCACGGGTCAGGCGCAAAATCGCCGAATTGCGCGCGACTCTGCCCGCCGGCGTGCGAATCGTTTCCGCCTACGATCGTTCGGGCCTGATCATGGCGTCGATCAACACCCTACGGCGCGACCTCGTCGAAGAGGCGATAATAGTCAGCCTGGTGATTATCGTTTTTCTGTTCCATTTCCGATCCGCGCTCATTCCCATACTCGTGTTGCCGCTTGCCGTGATCGCGACCTTCATCCCGATGCGCTATTTGCGGGTCAGCTCGAATATCATGTCGCTGGGCGGACTCGCGCTGGCGATCGGCGTGCTGGTTGACGCCTCGATCGTGATGGTCGAGAACGGCTACCGCCATCTGGCGCAAGCGCAGGCGCGGGGCGAGGCGCCGACCGCGGGCGGGCGCGAACGGATTCTGCTTGCCGCGGCGCGCCAGGTCGGCCGCCCGCTGTTTTTCTCACTGGTCATCATCGTGGTGTCGTTCCTGCCCGTATTCCTGCTGGAGTCGCAGGAGGGCCGGATGTTCCGGCCGCTCGCCGACACGAAAACCTTCGCGATTACATTCTCTTCGGTCCTTGCGGTGACCGTCGTGCCGGTTCTGATGGTGCTGCTGATTCGCGGCCGGCTGCGTCCCGAGGAGGCGAATCCGATTACGCGTGTTTGCCAGTGGCTCTATCGGCCGGCGCTCCGATGGTGCCTGCGCCATCGGGGGGCGACAGTCGCGATCAATGTCGTCTTTCTCGCCTTCACGTTGCCGCTCGCGCTCCGGCTCGGTAGTCAGTTCATGCCGCCGCTGTATGAAGGATCGGCGCTCTATATGCCGACCGCGATGCCCGGAATCTCGATTACCGCGGCGGCGCGGATGCTGCAGGAGCAGGATCGGATAATTCGCGGCTTTCCCGAAGTCGCCAGCGTCTTCGGCGCGGTCGGCCGTTCCGACAGCGCGACCGACAACGCCCCGCTCGACATGTTCGACACGACGATCATGCTCAAGCCGCGCCGCGCCTGGCCCGCCGGTATGACCTACGACGGCTTGATCGCCGCGATGGACGCGAAGCTGCGGTTTCCCGGCCTCGCCAATTCATGGACGATGCCGGTGGAAAACCGGCTCGAGATGGAGCTGACCGGAATCAAGACTCCCGTCGGGCTTAAGATCCAGGGGCCGGACCTGAGCGAGATCCAGCGCCTCGGCCGGGAAGTCGAAAAGATTCTCGGCCATACCGCCGGCACGCGCGGAGTGTTCGCCGAGCGCGTGTCGCAGGGCTTCTACGTCAATATCCGCACCAATCGCGCCGTCGCCGCGCAATACGGACTGACGGTCGGCGACGTGCAGCGCGCGGTCGGCTCCGGAATCGGCGGCGAAAATATCGCGACCTCGATTCAGGGACGCGAACGCTATCCGATCAACGTCCGCTACCTGCAAGACTATCGCGACAGCCTCGACGCGCTGCGCCGCGTGCTGATCGCCACGCCTTCGGGCGCGCAAATCCCGCTGGGCGAAGTCGCCAGCGTCACCGTCGAACGCGGCCCCTCGATGATCCGCGACGAGGACGGCCAACTGACCGGCTACGTCTATATCGACCTCGCGACCACGGACTACGGCGGCTACGTCGCCCGCGCCCAGCGCGCCCTCGACCGCGAGCTGCGTCCGCCGCCCGGTTATCTGCTCAAATGGTCGGGCGAATACGAGTTCCAGCTCCGCGCGCGCAAACGCCTCGAAACGATCGTGCCGATCGTTTTTATCGCGATCTTCGTGCTGCTCTATATCCTGTTCCGTTCCGCGCTCGAAGCCGCCGTCCTGATCTTTCCGACGCTCTACGCGATGACCGGCGGACTCATCCTGCAGTATCTGATGGGCTTCAATTTCAGCGTCGCCGTATGGATTGGGTATATCGCGCTGTTCGGGATCGCGGTCGAAACCGGCGTCGTTATGGTCATCTATTTGCATGAGGCGCTCGACCGGCGCGCCGCCGCCGGCCCGATCCGCCATGAGGATATCGAGGCCGCCGCGCTCGAAGGCGCCGTACAGCGATTGCGGCCCAAGCTGATGACGGTCGCGGTCGTGATGCTGAGTCTGGCGCCGATTCTGTGGGAGTCGGGCATCGGCTCCGACGTGATGAAGCCGATCGCCGCGCCGATCGTCGGCGGCATGATTACTTCGACGATCCATGTGCTGATCCTGGTGCCGGTGTTCTTCGCGATGATGAAGGAACGGGCGCTCCGCCGCGGCGCCTAGCCGCCTCGCCGCGGCTTGTGTGAGACCTCACGATACGATCTTGACTGCGGTCGGCGCTGATCTGCAAATCCGATTAATTAATCCTTTTATCAACAATATTACCTTACTCTCACAGAGCGGCAGTATTGCCGTTGAGGTATAATTGGATCGATCCGTCCAATCTATATAAGAAAAGATACACGAAAGGATGGTGAAATCCGGTCTCGTCGACGTCTCCAAAGCCAGTGACTTTAAGCAACAGTGACTCAGCGTGTCGCCATTTTACGGCAAACTTAAATACCGGATAGCCGCCGGTCACTAAGTCCTGCAGTGTTCCGGGTTTCAATGACTTGGCCAGCGTTTCAACCAAGTCGATCCGAACCAGCTTTGGCTTAAGTATGAAAAGGATGCAGTGCGAATCGTCACTGACGTAAAAATCATTCACAACGAACGCACCCGACGATGGCGACCATAAGATGTTTAGCCATCGTCCGTACCGATAGAGCGTCTTGCGGGCATTCCCTTTTGTGTCGATCAAATAGATCGTGTGCCAATCCTTGAGCACACGGTCACCTTGGCGAGGAGGGGAGCCGTCAACATTTTCGACGAGATAGCGGCCATCTGGCGAGGCGAGCTTGTTTTGGCCGGCTCGTGGGAAAGTAACTGGCGGCAATTGCTCCCAAGGATTCAATGTTGCTGAGCCGTTCGCCTCGCTGTCACAATGAGCGACGGAGCCGGCTATTGTAGGCGCTGGCTGGCCGAATGCTTCATCAGCACACAGTGCGGCGCACCCGATTGAAAAGAGCAGAAATATGGTGATCCGGTAGGCGATATTACTAGCATGTGCTGTCATCGCATATTCGCATCGATTTCAATTGAGCGCCAAATTAGTCTACTTCACCGCCGTTGAGCCATGTATCTATCCAGCGTGGAAAGGAGCATCCGGTGCGTCGAAACCTGGGCGAGACGCGGCCTGCTCCAAATCTGTCGCGCGGTTGGCGCTGGTCGGAAGGCGGTCAGGAGGATTGCATGCGGGCTTGGGCGGCGCGGATCGCGGCCGGATCGTCTTCGCCGGCGGCGCGCTCGATCCGTTCGCGGATGATGCGCAGCGCGTCCATGTTGTACGGGATCCCGCAGTGCGTCGATCGGACTTCGACCGCCTCGATACCGTCGCCGTGCTCGATACAGCTTTCCCAATCGACGACGCCGTCGCTCTTCGAATAGATCAACGTTTCGCGGACGCCCGGCGGCGGCTCGGCGCCGTGCACCCCGCATACCGTGGCGAGCCGGTCCGGCGGACATTGGCATCCCGACTCATGCATCCGCACCGAGAACGACGCGAGCATCTTGACGAACGGATTCGCGTGCTTGTGCGGGTCATGCAGGGGCGAGCCGAGCAGAATGATCTGATCGATCAATTCGGGAAAACGCCGGGCGAGTTCGCGCGCATAGATGCC
>JAJXYM010000385.1 GCA_021780585.1 Deltaproteobacteria bacterium | reverse complement strand
GACGCGGTGCGGCTGCGTCTGGCGGGCAATGTCGTACCGGCGGAATCCGGCGACAATGGCGGCGCGCGGCTGCCGTTCGGGATGTCGCGTTCGGCCGCGCTCTATCAGCCGATCGTCCGGCGCGACATCTTCAATCTCGCGCCCGCGCCGGTGGCGGCGCCGCCGCCGGTCGAGAACGAAAATTTGAGCATCACGCTGCTCGGCACCTCGCATCTGAGCGGCGGCATCAAACCGTACGCAATCGTCGAGGACGCCGCCGGCGGCCAGACGCTCTATCGGCTGGGCGAGAACATTCCCGACGCCGGACGGCTGATCGGAATCGACCGCGACCGCATCATCGTCTTGCACAATGGCCATCGCGTTGCGGTCGAAATTCCCCACGACGAACTTGGCGATTCGATCAATGCCCAGCCGGGCCCGGGCGGGCGGCGATCGCGCCATTTGCACAATTTCCATCGCCCGTTCATGCGCAATCCGATGTTCCGGCGGCCCGGCGCAACCGCCAACGGCATCCATCGGCTGGCGCCGAACCGCTACGCGATTCCACGCTCGACGGTCGATAATAATGTGCAGAACATGGCGCAATTGTTCACCCAGATGCGCGCCGTGCCGAATTTCGCGGGCGGCGCTTCCAACGGCTTTCGTCTGTCGGAAATCCAGCAGGGATCGGTGTTCCAGCAAATCGGACTGCAGGACGGCGACGTGCTGACCAGCGTCTCCGGCCATCCGATCAGCGATCCGGCCAAGGCGATGATGTTGCTCTCCACGCTCAACAAGCAATCCTCGATCACGCTGGGCGTAATTCGCAACGGCGCGCCGATGCAGCTTTCGTACACGATTCATTGACGATGGAAATTCGGGCGGCGCGCGCCAGCGAGCGCGACGAGGTGCTCGATCTGCTGGCGCATTGGTACGGCGACCGGAATTTCTTCGCCCGCTACAACCATCACGACCCCGCCTTCCGCGACGAACTATGCCTGGTCGCGGACGACGCCGGCCGCATCGTGGCGACCGCGCAGATTTTCGACCGGCGCGTGAATTTCGCCGGCCAGACCGTGCCGATGGGCGGAATCGGCTCGGTCTATACGCGCGAGGATTGGCGCCGGCGGGGCGCGGCGAGCGCGCTGATGCGCCTGGCGCTGGACACGCTCGTGCGCGAGGGTTTCGAGGTCTCGCTGCTGTTCACGGACCGTCTCGACTTTTACGCGACGTTCGGATGGCGGCCGGTCAATCGCACGTTCACGGCGGTGATGGGCGCGGAGCAGGCGCGCGCGTCCGCTGACCCGAATGCGATCGATATTTTCGTCCCGGCGCGCGATCTTGAGACCGTGCGCGAAATTCACGCGGCATATTCAGGCCGTCGTGACGCCTGCGAAATCCGCGATCCGGCGCGCTGGCGGGCGAATCTGATTTACGCCGGAAATCCGCGCGAGCACTTCGTCGTCGCACACGACCGCGCTGGCGCCGCCGCCGCGTATGCGCGCGCAATCCTGATGGAGGGTTATCCAATCGTGATGGAGCACGGCTATCGGCCCGATCAGTCCGAAGCCATGATCGCGCTGGTCGCGCATCTTGGCCGGATCGTCGCCGGGGCCGACCTGGCGACCGCTCCCGAACGGCTTGGCGGCGAAGTTCTGCGTTCGCCCGACGCGCGCGGAGGCGGGCTGCTGGTGATGCACTCACGGCACGATCCGGCGCTCGAGGAGCGGCTCAAGTCGTCGGGATGCCACCTGATGCATCATGAGGAAAATCACTACATGTGGCGATTGATCGCGGCGGATCGATTCGCCGCCCGCTTCGGCATCGCGCCCGCTGAGGCGGATGAACGGTTGTTCGCGATGGTCGGGGCGCCCGACGCGCTGTTTTGGACGGCGGATCGATTTTGAGCGGCGCGCGCGTGCGCGTTGCCGCGATTCATCAGACCAGCGGCCGCGCGCCGCGCGGCGCCGGGAATAATCAATGTGGATGAAACGAATCGCTTTCGGGGTCGCGATCGCGGCCGCGCTGTTGCTCGTAATCAACCTGGCGCTCCATTTCGGACAGATGCGCCACGATCGGCTCGCCTATTCGATCGACGCCGCGTTTCCGCCGGACAAGCCGTTCGTGCCCGGCGAAATTTACGCGACCACGCTCGCGGCGATCGTCGATCAGGAATTGCATACCGGCTTCGGCTGGCGCCCCAATGATCTGTTTATCTGGGGACCCACCATGATGGCGGACAACAACGCCTCGCGCCAAATCGGCATCATCATGGCGGTGCGCGAATCCTCGCGCGTGTTCAAGGACGACCTGACCAAAATTTCCTCGAACGAATACGATCCGAATCTGGTGATCGCGGACACCGATTTCCGCAACGACGCCTACAAATGGATCCTGCCGTCGGCCGAACGCAAATACGGCGACGGCGTGAAGCATCTGCGCATGTATGTCGCCGGACTGCACGCGACTCCCGAGGTTTCGCGGGAGCTCAACCAGCGCAATGTCGAATTGATTACGCTGTTCGAAGCGTGGACCGATCTGCTCGGCGACGCGCACGCGATGCTCTATATGACGCGCCGGTCCGACGGCGGGCCGATCCGCCCGTGGAACGACGACGATTATTTCTATCACGCCCAGGGCTACGCCCACGTGATGTACTATTTATTGATGGCGATCCGCCGCGAATACCATCAGACGGAAAAGACCAAGCCCGTGATCGAACAGTTAATCGACGAAACCATCACGCCGCTCGGACGCGCCGCGACGATGAAGCCGCTGATCGTGCTCGACGGCTCCGAGACTGGCATCCTCGCCAACCATCGCCACAATCTCGACGCCTACATCTCCGAGGCGCGCCAGAAGATGTATTCGATTCGCGAGGAGCTGGAGCGCTGAACGTCCGTCTAGCCGAACAGCGGACAGAGCAGCATCATGCCGCCGCGGACCGTCAGCCTTATCATCGCTGGCGCCCATCGCGACGGCACGCCCAGCGCGCCCGCGCCGATCGCGAACGCCGGACCGGCCTCGGCGTGAGCCAGCGACAGACTCACCGTCGCGAGCAGGCCGGGACCCGGCATCCGCACCAGCTCATGAAGTTCCTCGGGCTTGAGTCCCGCCTTCTCGCGCGCGATCGCGACCGCGCGACCCAATCCGCCCAGTTCATCGACCAGGCCGCGCGCCTTGGCCGCCGCGCCCGTCCAAACCCGCCCGCGCGCGACCTCCTCGGTCCGCACGGCGTCGAGCTTGCGTCCGTCCGCGACCTTGGCCGTAAAGTTCCCGTATAGCTCGCCCATCACGCCGTTGAGCTGCGCGAGTTCCGCTTCGGTCATCGGCCGCGCCAGCGACATCGCGTCGCTCACTTCGTCGGTCTTGG
>JAJXYM010000397.1 GCA_021780585.1 Deltaproteobacteria bacterium | reverse complement strand
GGGAGGACCGGCATGACCAGCGACGAATACGCGGCGGCGTGGAATGCGCTCGAGCGCGAGCTCGTGAGCTTTCTCGAAACCTTCGAAGCGATCCACGAAAATCTGCGTCTCGGCGACGTGAAGGAGAGCCAGGCGCAATTGGTCGCGGCGGTGGGCGCGACCTTTCGCCGCTTCGAGCATGAATTCGCGCCGCTCGTTCCGCCCGAGGAATTCAAGGATCGGCATCAGCGGCTATGCGCGGCGGTGAGCGAATTCGGCAAATCGTGCAATCTCTTCCTGGCGCCGCCGAATCGCGACTGGACGCTCGCTTTTCTTTACAGCAGCCGGGCCTTCTGCGCGGGACTCCACCAGCTCTACGAACTGCGCGAATTCATGCCGCTCGCCGACGCGCATTTTCTGACGCCGGGCGCGGAAGCGCCGCGCGCGGCGGCGCGGCCGGCCGCGGCCGCGCCGGCGGGCTTGATCCAGCGCGAACGCAACGATTCGCGGTCCGATCACACGCTCTACATTCCGGAAGACTATTCGCCGCAGCGACCGATGCCGTTGATCGTCGCGCTGCATGGCGGTTACGGCCAGGGTTCGGAATACGTCTGGACGTGGATGCGGTCGGCGCGCAGCCGGCGCTGGGCGCTGCTGGCGCCGAAGTCCTGGGGCAACACCTGGGAGATGACGCTGAACAGTTCCGACGCGCGTTCGGTGCTGACGATGATCGACGAGGTCGCGCGCGAATATCCGATCGATCCGGCGCGGGTCTATCTGAGCGGCCTCTCCGACGGCGGAATTTTCACCTATATCCTCGGCCTGGAGCATCACGAGCGCTTTCGCGGAATCGCGCCGGTGGCGGGCGCGCTGCATCTGGCGGCCGATCCGCTGCTGCGCGCGGGACGCGGCAAGGATACGCCGATCTTCGTCGTGCATGGCGTGCATGATTTTATTTTCCCGGTGACCTTCACGCGCCAGACGACCGAATTGCTGCGCGGGATCGGCTACAACGTGAAATACGACGAGCTGCCCGAATGGGGCCATGCGTTTCCCTATTCGATCAACGAGCGGCTGGTCGCGCCATGGCTGGATTCACTGCCGGACAAGCGAAGCTGATCGGGCGGCGCGGCTGAACCGGCCGGTCGCGGCGTGATGCCCGGTTCGCGTCAGTCCGGCCGGGCGCGCCGCTCGAGCAATTCCGCGAAAAACTCCAGATGCATCCGCGCGACGATCGGCCATGCGAAATTCGCGCGGACGCGCTCGCGGCCCCGAATGGCCAATTCGCGCCGGCGCGCTGGATCGCCGAGCAACACGTCAAGCGCGGCGGTCCATCCGGGCTCGTCGCGCTCGCCGACGATCATCGCGGCGCCACCCGCGACGGCGGGGATTTCGCCGCTGTCGCTCGCGATCACCGGCACGCCGCAGGCGAACGCCTCGATCACCATGCGGCCGAAAATTTCGCGCCATTCGGGCGTGGTCTGACTCGGCGCGCACAGCAGATCGATCGCGTTCAGATAGGCCGGAACCTGTTCGTGCGGCACCGCGACAATTCTGACGCGGCCTGGATAGCGCTCGGCCCAGCGCGCGATCGCCGGCTCCATCGGACCGCCGCCAACGAACAGCGCGCGCCACGGCTCGGCGGTCCGCTCCAGCGCCCGCAGCATCAGCGGCAGCCCCTTGGCCTCGACTAGCCGTCCGAGGTAGCCGACGATCGGAACGCCATCGTCCGGCCATCCCATGCGTTCGCGGATCGCGCGGCCGGCGGCGGGATCGGGGCGGAACAATTCGGTATCGACGCCGAGCGGCAACACGCGCCCGGGTAGACGATCGTAGCCGCGCCGTGCGGCGAGCATCGCGGCGCCGACGCCGCCGCGCGCGGCCCATCCGGCGGCGCGTCCGAGACAATAGCGTTCGATCGCGGAAAAGGGCGGCGGAAAACGCTTGGCGATCGTCTGCCCGGTCCAGAAGACCAGCGCCGTGCGGCGCGGCGTCCACGTCGCGATCTGGCCGCCGGCGACGATGTACGGCTCCTCCCAACAATGCGCGAGGTCCCATCCGGCGCGCAGGATCGAACGTAGGCGCGCGCCGTAAAAGAAAACGTGAATATGCCGCGACAAATAGGCGCGAATCGGCTCAAGACGGCAGGCCTCGCCGGGAATCGGCTCAAGTCGAATTTCGCGCAGGTCGCCGTGGAAGCGCGTCGGCGCGACCGCCGTCACGTCCCAGCGATCGGCGCCCGCGCGCGCCAGTTCGTGGGCGAGCCGGCGATTCATCGCGACGCAGTAGGAATGGCCGATCGTCAGCAGTTTGCGGCGACGCGTCACCGGCGGTTCAAATCACCCCGCGCCGGCGCTCGCAGTCATGCCGCGAGCGCGGCCGCCACGGGCGAGCGCAACGCCGCGATCGTTGCGGCCAGGTCGGCGCGTTCGGCGGGCGCCGCAATAATGTTCGCGTTCCAATGGGCCGTGGCGACGTCGTCGGGCGCGCCCAGGACCGCGGCGACATAGCCGAGCGATTCGAGGACCCCCGCGACTTCGCGATTCGTCCCGTGCAGCTCGATCAGCAGGACCGGCCGGCGTTCCCGCAGCGTCCGTTCGGCTCCGGCAAGCATCTCGAGCTCGGCGCCCTCGACGTCGATTTTCATCACGTCGGGCGCGGGTAATCCGGCCTGCTCGATCAATCCGTCGAGCCGCCGCACGGGAACGACGGTGTCGCCCGTATACTGATCCGGCTTCTTGCCGACACTGGTCAGCTTGCCCCAGGTCGGTTCGGCGGAAAGCGAGAAACTCGCCTCGCCGTCGGCGCCGCCAAGCGCCACCTGGCGGACCTCAAGATGGGTGAAATCGTTGAGTTGGGCGTTATGAACGATCGCGCGGGCGTTTTCCGCCAGCGGCTCGAACGCGACGACGCGCCCGCCGGGAGCGGTCAGGCGCGCCGCGATAATCGAGAAGAAGCCGACGTTCGCGCCGACGTCGTAAAATGTCATGCCCGGCTTGAGCAGCAATTTGAGCGCAAGCTGCGTGAGCGGATCGTGCGTGCCCATCACGAAACTGACCGCGGAGTCGCCAGTGTTGAAACGCAGGCCGGCGCCAACGCCGCGCGCGATCGTCACGTCGCGATTGCGCATCACGTTGGTAAGCCGCTTCCACCATGCTTTGAGCCACGGAAAACGCCAGCGCAGACGCGAGATCGCGCCCAGCCACGAGCGCGGCAACCGGTTGATCGTTTTGACAATGATATCCATCGCGCTTGGAAGAAAAGCTTACCCGGTCGCTCGCGCCGGCGGAACTATCGGTGAAAACGCGCGGGAGGACCGGCGCGCGCCCGTCCTCCCGCGATCGATTAGCCCCTCGCGCGCCGCCCAGCCGCATGG
>JAJXYM010000313.1 GCA_021780585.1 Deltaproteobacteria bacterium | reverse complement strand
CGACGCTCGATCTGGCGCGCGCCGGCGGCACGGTCGGCGAATGGACCGCCGCGATCGAGCGGGCCACGCGCGGACGCTACACGCCGCCGATTCTCGATCGCAACGCCGGCGCCGCCGCCTTCAAGGTCCCCATCGCGCGGCGCAAGCTCCGCGTCGCGCTCGGCAAGGCCGGCCTCGACGGCCATATCAACGCGGTCAAGCTGCTCGCCCAGGCCTGTATGCAGGCCGGGATGGAAGTGATCCTCGCGGGCTTCAAACAGACCCCCGCCCAACTGGTCGAAACCGCATTGCAGGAGGACGCCGACGTGCTGGCGATCTCCAGCCTCGCCGGCGCCCATTTGTCGATCGCGCGCGAAACCATCGAGTTGCTGCGCGCGCGCGGCGCCGCCGACGTGCGGGTCGTGATGGGCGGCATCATCCCGGAAGCCGACCGCGAGCGGCTGCGCGAATTGGGCGTGCGCGCCGTCTTCACTCCCAGGGACGGGAATCTTGGCGAAATCGTCGGACGGATAATCGAGATCGGCGAGGCCGCGGCGGCTTGATTCGAGCGTGCGGCCGGAACGGGATGCAACGATGCGGATTTGCGAAGTGATGCGGCGTCGCGGGCGCCTTCTGACGATCACGGCGGGAATTTTCGCGACGCTCGCGCTCGCCAGCGCGCCGGCGCGGGCGGTCGAGCCGCGGCCTTGGCTATGCCGCGACAAGCCGGTCTTTTCCTCCGACCAGCCGATGACCTGGACGGCGACCCAGCGCGGCGGCGGTCGCTGGGTGATGAACTTCATGCGCTTCGATCCGGCGGGCGGACACGACGGCTTCACCGTTTACGACACGCGCCGGATCGAAGCGAGCGAAAGCGGCGCGCTCGATCCCGGCCAATGGTACGTGGTCGGGATGTATCGCGAGGGCGGCCACTGGATTTGCGCCGCGCGCGCCGGCGAAAACCATCAGTTCACGCCCGGCGTCGTCCGCGACCTTTGCTATGGCGAGAGCGAGGGCGCGTGCGCGGTCAAGATGGTCGTGCGCGCGCGCGCGGCCGGCGGCGCGGCCGGACATAATTGATGGCTGCGGAAGCGCGTGCTAGCCTACCGCTTCCGCGCGCTGACGCCAAAGTTTTCGGGGCGGCGTACCCAAGTGGTTAAGGGAGAGGTCTGCAAAACCTCCATGCATCGGTTCGAATCCGATCGCCGCCTCCAATAAACCATCCGTCGGCTTCGGCTTCGCGGCTTTTCCCGCCCTACCGCATGATCATGTCGAGGCCGCTCGCGGAAGAACGTCTCGTCAAGTCCTGGCGTGACGCATCCGGATGCCCGGCTCGGGTCCGGGCATGCCCCGTTCCGTTACCTGTCATGGCCGGACTCGACCGCTCTGTTTCCTGTCATGGCCGGGCGTGACCCGGCCATCCATGCGGATGGACCCTCGGGTCGCGCCCGAGGGTGACGTTTGTTACGCTCGCGGGTGACGTTTGTCGCGCCGCGCGGGTGATGTTTGTTACGCCCGTGGATGACGTTTGCCGCGCCCGACGATTCCGTGAGCGCGCCGGCGCTTTTCCTGAATCGCGAGGTTCCGCTCGAACCAAAACGCGGATTCCGCCGCCTCCAATAAACCATCCGTCGGCTTCGGCTTCGCGGCTTCCCTCACTTCTACCGCATGATCATGTCGAGGCCGCTCGCGGTCGAGTACCTGGTCAAATCGTTGTATTGCGCCGGCGCTTGACCATTGACATAGAAGGGATGGCCCTGGCCGGGATCGGAAAAGAAAGTCGAGTGATTATTCTGGATATCCCAGAAGCCCTCGACCGCCGATCCGTTGCTGTTGACCGGACCGATGCCGGGAACGTCGATCGTACTGAGAAAAACGGCGTAGAATTTCCACGGTTTCAGATTGGCGTCGTACAGATCCTCCCAGAGCGGAGCCGAGGACGCCGAATCGACGTACATCACGCGCCGGCCGTAGCAATAGCCGGCCGCGAGCGACGGAATCTTGCGCACGTCGATCACGTCGACGTCCCGCACCTGCCATTTGCCCCACGACGGCTTGGGCCATCCGAGCGGCATGTCATAGCCTTCGGGAAAGCGCGTCGCGGGCGGGGTCGCGTCGACCAGGGCGAGCATCTTCTTCTTGCCCATGTCGCCGGCTTGCATCTCCGTCAGGTTGGCGTTGAAGCCGAAGCGGTAATCGTCGGAAGTGGCGTCGGTCCCCGGATATGGCGTGCAGCGGGCGGCCGTCGAGACGCGCTGTGAACGGCGCAGCGCCGGGACGAACACGTACACGTCCTGGGACTTGCGCAGGTCGGCGTACGAGATGACGAGGCTCGCGCTGTAGCGCTCGTTTTCGGGCTCGAGCGTCATTATCCACTCGGTGTAGAACTTGTCGCCGGCGCCCGGAGTCGTGGCGGGAACGCCCGGGTCGGTATTGAAGCTCAACTGCTTGGCGACGATTTCGTCGACGGTGCAATTGATGCTGCCGTAGCCGTTCTCCATGCAGCCGGTGCCATAGGTATCGACAAAAATGTGCGGCAGATAGCGATACCAGACGTTGGCCATCACTTTCCATCCGCGATGCGGATCGGCGGGATTCGGAAACGGCAATCCGCCGCGATAGTTGGAAATAGTCAGTGCGCCGCCCGGTAGATCGACCAGTTTAACCTGCGCGGAATACTTCTCGGTCGCGGCCAGATAGGTTTTGGGCAGCGGATGTATAATCGTCGGGCCGACCTCGATATCGACGTCCGCGGGCATCTTCCAGTGATATTTACCCTCGAACAGCGCGGCCATCCCGTCCGGCATGAACGGGCGATAATCCCTCCAGTTCTGCATCGTGATATGGGTTCCCGGCGCGATCGTCGCGCGGGCCGGATCGGCCGCGGGCGCGGATTGCGCGCGGCATACGGCCGGAGCCAGCGCAATAATAATTGTTGCCGCGATTATGCGTGCAGCGTTCATCGGGATACTGTCGCCTTTCGTTAAGGTCGGCCCGGCGCCTGCCGGTCGCGTGCGCGCCGGCGGGAGCTCGTGGCGACGGAACTATCGCTTCCGCGCGCCAATTTTACAAGCGGGGTAGCGGGCCGGAGGCTTCACTCCGGCGCGCTACCCCGGGCGGAATTTTTCGGAAGCTTGCGGCGGCGCCGTGCCGCGCCGGGTCACTCCTTCTTCGGCGAGCCGTAGCTGACGGCCAGGCCGGCGCGCGCGTCCGACTGGATGCCGTATTGCGGAATCGGATAGCGCAGGCCATTGGCGGCCAACCGTTTCAGCCCCTCGATCGTCTTGGGCAGGAGGCGCGGCGGTAGCGCCATCAGCATCTCGTCGTCGAGCACGCCGCCGTAGCGCCGTTCGGCGAAGCACGGAATCGACAGGCTGGGTTCGCCGGTCTTGAGCGCGCGGCCCCACGAGTCGGCGCAGGCCGATTCGCCGACGACGCCCCATTCGAATTTCTTGTACCCCGCCCATTGCAGGCCGTTGATGAAGATGATCATCTGGCCCGGCGTCGCGTAGATCAGGCAGATGTCGGGCGGATTGAGCCGGCCACTGGCGAGCGGCGACACGGCCATCGCCTCATTGACGCCGTACGGCGCGGTGTCCATCGCGTGCTGATGCGCCGACGAGTCCTTGATCGTTTCGTACCATACGCCGGCCATGTTGCGGCCGGAAAGCCAGTCCTCGTCGCGCGGATGGAGTCCGATCACCGCGCCGCATTGCGCGCCCACGAGGTCTTTTTGCGTAATCCCGATGGTGAAGCCGAGACGCGCGGCCTGCGCGACGATCTGATCGGTCGTATGGATCGATTTGGGCCGGCGAATTTTCGGAATCGCCTCCATCTCCGCGACCGTCTTGAACAGCTTCATGCCGATCGGCGTGGTCTTGAGCCGCAGCAGGCGATTGAGATCGTCGACCAGTTGTGGCCAGTCGTAGGTGATGGTTCCGTTTGCCGCTTCGTGCGGATGTTCTGCCATCGGAGCGTCGTCTCCTTGCGAAATTGAATCGCGCCGCGGCGGCGCGCGCCGATCGGGGACCGGTCGCGCAACGCCGCGGGCGGGCGATTCGACCCGCTTATAGCACAACCAACGGATTTGGCGGCGATCGCGCTCAGGCCGCGGCGCGCGAACCCAGCGCCTGGCGCAGGAAGTGGCCGGTATGCGAACCGGCCGTCGCGGCGATCTCCTCGGGCGCGCCGCGCGCGACGATCTGGCCGCCGCGATCCCCGCCTTCGGGCCCAAGATCGATCACGTAGTCGGCGGTCTTGATCACGTCGAGATTGTGCTCGATCACGATGATCGTGTTGCCGGCGTCGGCGAGCCGGCCGAGCACCGCGAGCAGCTTGCGGATATCGTCGAAATGCAGCCCGGTGGTCGGCTCGTCGAGGATATACAGCGTGCGCCCGGTGGCGCGGCGGGCAAGTTCGCGCGCCAGCTTGATACGCTGGGCCTCGCCGCCCGACAGCGTCGTCGCGGATTGGCCCAGATGGATGTAATCGAGGCCGACGTCGCGCAGCGTTTCGAGCTTCTGCCGGATTGGCGGCACCGAACCCATGAAGTCGATTCCGTCGAGCACCGTCATGTTGAGCACTTCGGCGATACTGCGGCCCTTGTACTGGATTTCCAGCGTGTCGCGATTATAGCGTTTGCCGCCGCACACCTCGCAGGTCACGTAAACGTCCGGCAGGAAGTGCATCTCGATGCGGATGATGCCGTCGCCCTGGCAGGCTTCGCAGCGTCCGCCCTTGACGTTGAAGGAAAAACGCCCCGGCCCGTAGCCGCGCATCCGCGCCTCCGGCAATTGCGTGAACAGCTCGCGCATATGCGTGAACAGGCCGGTGTAGGTCGCGGGATTCGATCGCGGCGTCCGTCCGATCGGGCTTTGATCGACGTGGATCACCTTGTCGAGATGTTCGAGGCCGTCGAGGCTCTTGTAGGCGCCGGCGCGCTCCCGGCTGCCCATCAGCTTTTGCGCGAGCGCGCGATGGAGCGTGTCGAGCACCAGGGTCGATTTGCCGGAGCCGGAAACTCCGGTCACGCAGACCATCACGCCGAGCGGAAAGCCGACCGTCAGATCGCGCAGATTGTTTTCTTTGGCGCCGCGGATCGTGAGCCATCGGTTGGTAAGCGGCCGGCGGCGCGCCGGGGTGGGAATTTCCATTTCGCCCGATAGATATTTGCCGGTCAGCGACTCCGCATTGCGCATCACTTCGCCGGGCGTGCCCTGGGCCACGATATGGCCGCCGTGGACGCCGGCGCCGGGACCCATATCGACGATATGATCCGCCTCGAGCATCGTGTCGCGATCGTGTTCGACCACCAGCACCGAATTGCCCAGCTCGCGCAAGCGCTTGAGCGTCGCGAGCAGGCGCTGGTTGTCGCGCTGATGCAGTCCGATCGACGGTTCGTCGAGGATATAGAGCACGCCGACCAGGCTCGAGCCGATCTGCGTCGCCAGCCGGATCCGCTGGCCCTCGCCGCCCGAGAGGCTGCCCGAGGCGCGATCGAGCGCGAGGTAGTCCAGACCAACGTCGGCGAGAAAACCCAGCCGCTCGCGAATTTCCTTGAGGATCAGCCGCGCGATTTCAGTCTCCTGCGCGGACATCTCCGGCTCGGCGAAGAACGCCACCGCCTGCTTGATCGACATCGCGGTGACTTCGCTAATCGATTTGCCGTTGAAGCGGACGAACAGGCTCTCCTGCTTGAGCCGCGCCCCGCCGCATACCGGGCACGGCCGCATATTCATGTAGGCTTCGAGGACTTCGCGGATACCTTCGGATTCGGTCTCCTTGTAGCGCCGATCGAGCCACGTCAGCACGCCCTCGAAGGCGCGCGCGTAGCCGTGGCGATGCGCGCCGCGCTGATAGCTGAATTCGATCTCCTCCTCGCCGGAGCCGTTCAGAATCGCCTTGCGCACTTTGGCCGGAATCGTCTTCCAGGGCTGATCGAGGGTGAAATCGTAATGGACGGCGAGCGCTTCGAGCACCGGCTGCATGTGGCTCATCGTCGCCCAGGGGGCGATCGCGCCGTCGGTGATGCTCAAATCCTCGTTCGGCGCCACCAGCTCGGGATCGAAATACATGATCGAGCCGATCCCGGAGCATTCGGCGCAGGCGCCATGCGGACTGTTGAACGAGAACATCCGCGGCGTGATTTCGGGATATGAAATGCCGCAATCGACGCAGGCGAAACGCTGGCTGAAATGGACTTCGCCGCCGCCGTTCTTCGCCGGCGCGTCGAGCCGTTCGACCTTGAGCAGGTCCTGCCCGTATTTGAAGGCGACTTCGAGCGAATCGGCCAGACGCCGCTCGATCCCCGTCCGGATCGCCAGGCGATCGACGATCACGTCGATGGTATGGCGCTGGTTCTTGTTGAGCGCGATCTCTTCGCCGAGTTCGACCAGCTTGCCGTCGATTTTGACCCGCACGAAGCCGGCGCGGCGCAAATCGGCCAGCTCCTTGCGGTACTCGCCCTTGCGATCGCGCACGATCGGCGCGAGCACGTGCAGGCGCGCGCCCTCGGGCCAGCTCATGATCCGATCGACGATTTGCTGGACGCTCTGCTGCGTGATTTCGCGCCCGCAGTTGTAGCAGAAGGCGTGGCCGACGCGGGCGAAGAGCAGCCGCAGATAGTCGTAAATCTCCGTAATCGTCGCGACGGTCGAGCGCGGATTGCGCGAGGTGGTCTTCTGCTCGATCGATATCGCCGGCGACAGCCCCTCGATCGAATCGACGTCCGGCTTCTCCATCTGCTCGAGGAACTGGCGGGCGTAAGCGGAGAGCGATTCGACGTAGCGGCGCTGGCCCTCGGCGTAAATCGTGTCGAAGGCCAGCGAGGATTTGCCCGAGCCGGACAGCCCGGTGATTACCACCAGCCGTCCGCGCGGAATCTCGATATCGAGGTTCTTGAGATTATGCTCGCGCGCGCCCTTGATGATGATGCTGTCCATCGAACCTTCGTACCGTCTAATCGTGCCTTGCGGCGCCGTCGCGGGACAAGCGCTCCGGGGGCGCCATCAGGCGGCGCGGCGGGCGCCGCCGCGGGCGTGACGCGCGGCGCGCGCGGCGTAATTCAGCGCCGCGATCATGCTCGACGGATCGGCCGTTCCCGCGCCCGCGATCGCGAACGCCGTGCCATGATCGGGCGAGGTACGGACGAACGGCAGGCCCAGCGTGATATTGACCGCGCGATCGAACTCGAGCGTCTTGAGCGCGATCAGCCCCTGATCGTGATACATCGCGACCGCGGCGTCGAAGGCGAATTCGCCATCCTGGCGGATAAAGGCCGTATCGGGCGCAAGCGGGCCGAAGGCGTCGATTCCGGCCCGTCGCGCGCGGCGGATAGCGGGCGTAATCGCCCGCCGCTCCTCGTCGCCGAACAGACCGTTTTCGCCCGCATGCGGATTGAAGCCGAGCACCGCGATGCGCGGTTGGGCGAGCGCGAAATTATTGCGCAGATGGGCCGCGAGCAGACGAATCGTGCCGTAAACGCGTGCGCTGCTCAGCGCGTCCGCGACTTGCGCGAGCGGCATATGCACCGTCACCAGCGCGAGCTTGAGCCGCTCGCCGGCGAACATCATGCGCCACTCCCGGACGCCCGCGAGATCGGCGAGCAGTTCCGAATGGCCGTTGAAGCGATGGCCCGCGCGATTGAGCCATTCCTTGCTAATCGGCGCGGTGACCAGCGCGTCGATCTCGCCCGCCAACGCCATCCGCGCGCCGGTTACAATAGATTGATAGGCGGCGTCGGCGCCGGCGACGGTCGGCCGGCCGGGACGATACGACCGCGCGGCGAGCCGTCCGACGCTGAGCACGGCCAGCCGATTCGCGCGGGCGAATCGGGGCTCGGTCGGGGCGCCTGGATCGGTCGGATTGGACACTCCGGACAGTCCCGGCGCCCATTCATACGGCTGCGGCAGATGATGGCCAAGGCGTTCGGCGGTCGCCTTCATCGCGCCAAAATCGCCAATCACGAGCAGGCGGGGCCGATCGTGGGTCCGGCCGAGGGCGCCCGCCGCCTTCAGGATCACTTCCGGTCCGATTCCCGCCGGATCGCCCATGCTGATCGCGATCAGCGGCGCCGGGCCGCGTCCGCTGGCGGCTACTGAACGGTCTCGACGTAATGATCTTTGATCAGGTCCGTATCGACCCACTTCTGGAATTCATCCTTGGCGCGTTCGGTCGTGAGTTTGTCGCGAATCTGATTGTGGACCTCGCTGAGCGGTTTGAGTCCGGGCTGCTGATGCTCCTCGACGTCGATGATATGGAAGCCGTACTTCGATTGAATCACCGGCGAAATCTGGCCGGTTTTCAGGTCGCGAATTCCGGCCAGAACCTGATCGTTGAGGTCGGCGGGAGCGAAATCGCCGAGTTCGCCGCCCTTGGATTTCGAATCGTCGTCCGAATATTTCATCGCCAGCGTCGCGAAATCTCCGTTCTTGACCGCGAGCGCACGGACTTTCTCCGCTTTTTTCCTCAGTTTCGCGACCTGATCCGGGGGCGTTCCCGCCGGCACGGCGATCAGAATCTGAGCCAGCCGGTATTGTTCCTTCGAGACCATGAATTCGTCCGGATGCGCCTTGTAGTAGGCCGTGATATCGCTCTCCGGAATGACGATTTTCTGGCGCACCTCCTGGTCCACCATGGTCATCGCCTCGATTTGCCGGCGCACCTTGGCGCGGAAGTCGTCGTAGCTGATGCCCTGTTTTTGCAGCTCGACGTGAAGCTGATCGTCGGTGATATGCGCCTGATCCTCGACGTTATGGATATAGCGATCGACTTCGTCGTCATCGACCTTGCCGGCGAACTTGCCCGCTTCGTTCTCGAGCATCTTCTGGGTGATGATCGCTTTCAGGATCGCGTTGGGATCGGCGGAGGTGGCGGCGATACTGGGTCCCATTCCGGGGGGCGCTTTCTTCGCGTTGAAATTCTGAATATCGGACGAGGTTATCGGCTCGCCGTCGACGCTGGCGACGACCGTATCGATCGTCGTGCCGGGGACTTCGGGCGCGGGCGGCGGGGCGTAGGCGGCCTCGGCAGGATCGGGAGCCGGCTCCGTCGATAGGGCGTTGGCGGACGCCGTTCCGCTCTTGGACGAAGCGAAGGGGTTGAGCGAATTAATCGTATTGCATCCCGCCGCCAACAATGCCGCGACGGCGGCGAGCCGCACCGGCCGCACCAGCTTTTCCGCTAATCTTTTCATCGGGGATTCAGATGCGCCGGCCGGTCAATTCAATAGCGTCGCCACCGGCCGTTCCTCGCACGTCTCCAACTTTTCACAGGCCGCCAAGGCCTGCAAGACGCTGGCAATCTGGGCGAAGGTTTGCTCATATTCGCCAGTTTTGATTTGCACGATCACCAGATAGGACGGCGTAAGCCGCATCATTTCCTGATTGGCCCGCGCCAGCGCGACCAGCTTTTCCGTCTCCAGCGGCGCGTCGGGATGGAACTTGATTTCGAGCTGAGCGCCTTTGACCGCCGCGCTCAGCACCAACATCCGCTTCATCGTGCGCCGCAGGTTCATCGCGGCGATCAGGTTCTCGATCAGCGTTGGCACGGGACCGAAGCGGTCGCGCAACTCGTCGCGGAGCTCGTCGAGATCGGCGGTCGTCGTCGCCCGCGCCATCCGCCGATACAGCACCAGCCGCTCGTTTTCGTCGGGCACGAAGCTGTCGGGAATATAGGCCGGGATGCCGAGTTTCAGTTCCGGCTCAAAGTCGGGCTGGGCCGGCTCGCCGCGCAGTTCGCGAATCGCCTGCTCCATCATCTCGGTGTATAGCTCGAAGCCGACGGCGGCGATTTCCCCCGACTGTTCGCGTCCCAGCAGATTGCCGGCTCCGCGATGCTCGAGATCGCGCATCGCCAGCTTGAACCCGCTGCCGCTTTCCGCCTCGACCAGCTCGCGCAGCGCCTCGATCCGCTTTTTCGCGTCGCGCGTGATGATGTGTTCGCCGGGAATCAGCAGATAAGCGTAGGCCTTGCGTTTCGAGCGCCCGACCCGTCCGCGCAACTGATAAAGCTGGGCGAGGCCGAAATGGTCGGCGCGGTTGATAATCATGGTGTTGGCGTTGGGAATATCGAGGCCCGATTCGATAATCGCGGAGCAGACCAGGACGTTGATGCGATTTTCGATAAAGTCGCGCATCACCTTTTCCAGCTCATGCTCCTTCATCTGGCCGTGGGCGATCGCCATGCGCGCCTCGGGCACGAGGTTCTGGATATGGCGCGCCATGTACTCGATATTTTCGACCCGGTTATGGACGAAGAAGACCTGGCCGCCGCGATTCAGCTCGCGCAGAATCACGTCGCGGATCAGGCCGTCGTCGAAATGCGCGACGAAGGTCCGCACCACCTGACGGGCCGGCGGCGGCGTCTGAATCACCGACAGATCGCGAATCCCGAGCATCGCCATATGCAGCGTGCGCGGAATCGGCGTGGCGGTCAGCGTCAGCGCCTCGACCAGCTTGCGCATCCGCTTGATCCGCTCCTTGTCGGCGACGCCGAAGCGGTGCTCCTCGTCGATAATGAGCAGGCCCAGGCGCGGGAATTCGACGTCGCCCTGGAACAGCCGATGGGTGCCGATGACGATATCGACGAGGCCGCGCCGCAGGTCCTCGATCACGCGCTTGTTTTCCTTGGGCGTGCGGAACCGCGAGACCATCTCGACCCGCACCGGATAATCCTTGAAGCGCCTGGTGAAGTTGCTCCAATGCTGTTCGGCGAGGATTGTCGTCGGCGCCAGCAGCGCGACCTGCCGCCCGTCCATTGCGCAGATGAACGCCGCGCGCAAAGCAACTTCGGTCTTGCCGAAGCCGGCGTCGCCGCAGATCAGCCGGTCCATCGGCTTGGGCCGCGCCATGTCGCGGATCACTTCGTCGATCGCGGCCTGCTGATCGGGCGTCTCCTCGAATTCGAAGCGCGCGGCGAATTCCTCGTAGGCGGCGCCCGGATGGGGAAAGGCATGGCCGTCGACGACTTCGCGCGCGGCGTAAATATCCAGCAGTTCGGAGGCCATCGCGAGCACGGCCTGGCGCGTGCGCCGCTTGACGCGATCCCATGATCCGCCGCCCAGCCGATCGAGCCGCGGCTCGACGTTGTCCTGGCCGCCGACGTAGCGCTGCACCAGGTTGATCCGCTCGACCGGCACGTACATCGTGTCGTTGCCGGCGTATTCGAGCGTCAGGAAATCCCCCTCGGTGTCGGCGACCTTGAGATGCTTGAGGCCGCGGTAGCGCCCGATTCCGTGATCGATATGCACCACCAGATCGTCGGGCCGCAGCTCCTCGAGATTGAGCAGGGCGGCCTTGCCGGTGCGGTTGACGCGCCGGCGCGCGCGCGGCTCGCCGAATAAATCCTCCTCGGCGTAAACGTACAGGCCGTCGCGCTGCAGTACGGCTCCGGTCGCGATTTCGCCCTCCATGATCACCGGGCGGAAATCGGGCGACTCGAGCATCTCGGCGAAACTTTTGCACTCGGTGTTGACCGCGAGCTCGAAGGCTTCGAGATGGCGGCGCAGACTGGCGGCGCGATTCGGCCCTTCGACGATCATCAAGGCGCGTCCCTGGCCGCGGATGACTTCGGCCAATTCCCGCGCCAGCGGCTCGAACGAGGGCGCGGCGCGTCCGCCGTTGGCCTCGGTCGCGCCCAGCCGCAGGCTCGATTGAGCCCTGATTTCGATCGGCGGCGCCCAGCCCTCGCGCGGCGCCGCGACCGTCACCAGCGATCCGACTTCGACCGCGGTCAGCGCCGAGAGCGCCCGTTCGAATTCGCCGACCTCGAGAAAGAGCGCCTCGGGCGGCGGATAAAAGGCGGGCTTTTGCTGCGCCGCCTGCGCTTCCCCCGCGACCCGCTCGGCGAAGCGCTGCGCCTCGCCCAAAATCCGGCCGGGATCGACGATCCAGGCGAGCGTATTAGCGGGCAGGTAGTCGAAAATCGTTTGCAGCCCGCCGTCGTGGATCAGCGGCGTGATCAATTCGACGCCGGGGAACAGCAGGCCGTTTTCGAGCGTCTCGGTCAGCTCGGCCGCCTCCTTGCGGACCATCCCGATCTCGGCGCAGCGCAGCGCGACGCGGTCGATCAGCCGCGCATCGCGGAGGATTGCGGCCGGGACCTGGCGGGTGCGGATTACCGTCGCCTCGTCGATTTCGCCGAGCGAGCGCTGGCTGGCCGGATCGAAGCGGCGAATCGAGGTGACGATATCGTCTTCCAGCTCGATTCGGACGGGATAGTGATGCAGCGGCGAAAAGACGTCCACGATGCCGCCGCGGACGCTGAAGTCGCCCGGCTCCTCGGTCTGCGGCACGCGCTGATAGCCCATCGCCGCGAGCGCCTCGGTCAGCGCTTCCAGATCGATCGCCTCGGCGGCGGCCAGCCGTGTGATCGATTCCTCGAACACCGGCCGCGGAATCGTCCGCGTCATCAGCGCCTCGACCGACGTGACGATCAGCGGCGCCGATCCGCGCAACAGCGCGAACAGCGCGCCGAATTGCGCCGCCTGCACGTCCGGCGACGGCGACACCTGCGCGAACGGCCGCGCCTCGGGAGCGGGCAGCAGATT
The DNA here is from genome assembly GCA_021780585.1 of Deltaproteobacteria bacterium. Taxonomy (GTDB): domain Bacteria; phylum Desulfobacterota; class Binatia; order Binatales; family Binataceae; genus JADMIL01. The sequence goes on along the minus strand of JAJXYM010000313.1, from coordinate 1,154 downwards.
TGCGCGCGCGCGCGCCGGATCGGTCGCGGCCGGCTGATCGAGGAAAAACGCGACCTCGCCCGCCAGCGCCTCGGCCTCGCTCGCCAGCGAAGTGATCGCGAGGATCGGCCGCTCGAGCGCGAGCGCCGCTTCGCGCAGCATCAGCGCGTTCGCCGCGCCCTTCAGGCCCATGATCGGAAAGCGCCGCTCGCGGTTGGCCGCCAGCCGCGCCCGCAATTCGCTCGCCGCTTCTCGAAGACTCCGTTCCACCGTCGGCCGAACCGTTCCTCCCGTCGCAAAGACGCACAAATCCGTCCCCGCACATGGCGGGGCGGACAACAACGTCAGTATAGCAGATGGGGGCGCGCGCCCGCACGGCCCCGCGCGCGCAACCGGTCGTGGACCCTCGGCTCAAGCCCGAGGGTGACAGAACGCGCCCCCCAGGCGCGAGGCCGTGCGTTCCGTCATTGCCGGGCTTGACCCGGCAATCCACGGTCCCCCGGCGCGCGAGGCCGGTCGTGGACCCTCGGGTCAAGCCCGAGGGTGACAGAACACGGTCCCCCGGCGCGCGAGGCCGTGCGTTCCGTCATTGCCGGGCTTGACCCGGCAATCCACGGTCCCCGGCGCGCGTGACCCCGGAATTTCGCCGTCGCGGCGCTGGTTCTAGCGGCTGGCGGGGGCCGCGGCCGAAGCGGCGCCGGGAGCTTGCGCGCCGGTCGCGGCGTTGGCGATCGCGTTGGCCGCGTCGCCGAGCTTGAGCGGCAGCTTGAGCGTTTCCATCGACCGATCGGGCATCGTGCGCACCACCGTCAGATAGATCGTATCGCCCGGCTTGAGCGGGGCGAGCGCGGTCTGCAAATCGAGGTTGTCGGTGACGCGCTTGTCGTCGATCGCGACGATCAGATCGCCGCCCCGGCCGAGCGAGCCGGCCCGCTTCAGCAGCGGCATCACGACGATATCGAGCGGCGGCAGCAAGGCTCCGGCGGTCGCGCCGGTTTCGCCCAGCGAACTCATTTTGGTGCGGCCTTGCAGGCCCGCGCGCGCGGCGGGCCCGCCCGGATCGACGCTGACGACCTCGAGCCCGGTAACGATTCGGCCCGGCTGATCGTTGGCGTAGATCGCCTGCACGGTCATGCCGAGATAGGGCCGAGCGTGAGTCGCGGTCACCGTGGTAT
>JAJXYM010000286.1 GCA_021780585.1 Deltaproteobacteria bacterium | reverse complement strand
CGGGCCGGCCTGTGGCAGGCGCAGACGCCGCAGGCGTTCCGGCGCGAGCTGCTGGTGGAAGCGCATCGGCGGGCGCGGGCGGAAAAAATCGTCGCGACCGACGACGCCGATCTGGTCGAGCGGCTCGGCGCGCGGGTCGAGGTCGTGGCCGGGTCGGCGCTGAATTTCAAGATCACGACCGCCGACGATTTCCGCCTCGCGGAGGCGCTTGCCTTGAGCGCCCGACCGGCGGCGCGCTGAATCGCGCAACGCCGCGGTCCCGCGCCGCCCTGGCGATCGCGCGAGCAATTCATAGGTTGGCGGACGCGCCATTCATGCCGCCTTAGCGAGGCGGCGCGGGAGGTCGGCGCCCGCCGCGCGCGAGCGCGGACCGTCCGGGCTTGCGTCTGGCGCATGCGATGATGCCGGCTCAGCGGTTCAGCGGCATCTGATCGTCGATCCATTCCTCGGCGTCGGCCTCGGTGGCGAAATCCTGATTCAGTTTTTTGTCCTTCCAGAAAATTTCCCAACGGCCAGTGGCGGCGTTACGCCTGACGGCATAGCCATAGAGGTGTTCCTTACGCGGCGTTTCATCCATCGCGACGACTCCAGCGCGGCGCGCGCGAGCGGAACTCTCGATTCCGGCCGCGCCGACGCGACGCGCGAGCATAGCGCGCCGACCCGCCAGATTGAATGAAGTGACCGCGAATCCGGATCGCGCCGACGCGCATGGCGAGCGCTCCGTGACGGACGACCATCGCGACCGTGGAACGGCTCCTCCGATCGGCCATTCAGAGCGGCTTCAGCCCCTGGGAAAAAGCGCTTCGGCAGGCGCGCGCGAACGCCGCCGGTGGCGCGGCTTGATCGGCCGCGCCACCGGCGCTGGCGGAAGTCCGGGCATGGATCCGAGGCCGCGGCTCACGGTCCGAAAGTGACCGTGAAATTAATATTCGGGCCGCCGCTGAAACACTGAAAGTCACCGGCGATATCATCGTACGAGAATCCATAATGATGCGGGCAGGCGCCGCCGTAGGCCTCATAGTATGGCGTAGCGCCGCCGCCCGCCTGGGTCATGGCGGTCAGCCATTCCGGGTTGATGAACGAGCCGACTCCGGTGAGCAGGTCCGGCTGGCCGGACGCGCTTTCCGCAACGCCCAGGCCGGAAACCGGCGGATTGTAGGCCGGCACGCACGCGACGTCGGCGTTACCCGTTCCGGTGCTGATACAAGTATAGCCCAGCGCGTTCGGGTATCCGCCGCCCTGATATCCGCCGCAACTCTTGCCTACGTCTGATTGCGACGCGCAATTTATTTGGGTGGCGAATACTCCATTGGTCGCGCATACGCCGACGCCCGCCGGAAAATTTCCGGGCAATCCCGCCTGGCCGGCCATCTCGCAGGTCTGATTCGGCGGACAATCGACGTTGCCCCAGCAGGTCGAGTCGCCCTGGTTGCCCGAGCTCATCGCGACGCCCGTGGCAGTGTTTTTAACGAGATACATGTCGTCGTAGGTGGCGCCGCTGGGAAGCGGGTCGCCGCACAGCAAACCCGGCGCATTGGGGTTTTGGGCGCACAGATCTCCCGGCTGCCAGCATCCGATTACGCAGGCGCCGCCCACGCACTGCCCGCTCTGGCAATATGTTCCGCTGCCGCACGGAATCGACGAAGGCGTCGCGGTCGGCGCTTCGGTGTCTTGCAGACTCGCCGGACAGGTTGAATTAAGATCGCTCGCGCATCCGGGCTGATAGCAAGTCGCGCCCGAAGCCGGAACCGAGGGCGCCACCGCGATCTGGGTATTGTAGCCGTTGACCTGGCTCGTGTCGTAGTTGACCGTGGTCGTGCCGGTGAAGGTCGCCTCGAAAAGCGAGACCGGCGGCGCCGCTCCCTGCTGGGCGGTGTTCTGGCCGTCCCACGTGCCGTAGCATTGGTAAAGCCCCTGACAGTCCCCGGTTTTGCAAACGGTCCCATTCGGATACGTGCAAACGTCCGGCGTGGGCGACGCCGTCGAACTGGTCACCGGGGCGCAGGTCGCGGCGACGTTGTCGAGTCCGTTCACGCCCTGACAGAACGGCGTGCCGCCGGTGTTGCAAGTGAGCATGCACTTGCCGCCGTAACAGATATGCGGATTGCTTGGGGTGTTATTGATCGTGCAGTCGGCGCTGGTGATACAACTTTGATAGCCAGTGTCGTTACTGAACATGCCGGCGAAATCGCACTCGGTGCGCGACCAGAAGCGTCCGCTCCAGCCCGACGGCATGCAGATCGGGACGGAAGAGTTGGCGCCGATCTTCCAATCGTTGTTCGGAGGCTCGACGACCGTATTTGAGGCGCCCTGGTAACTCTCCGCGAGCCACACCGGATAGGAATTATTATTGGCGATAGTAAAGGCGCTGCCGGTATTGCAGACGATCGGAGTCGGTGTTGGCGACGGGGTTGGGGTTGGGGTCGGTGTCGGCGTTGGGGTCGGCGATGGTTTGGGCGTCGGCGTAGGCGTAGGCGTCGGCGTGGGCGTCGGCGTCGGCGATGGTTTGGGCGTCGGTGTCGGTGTCGGTGTCGGCGTCGCCGTGGGCGCGGGAGGTGGAGAATCGCTTGAGCCCCTGTCGCGGTTGCATCCCGCAAGCACGAGCGCGAGCGTCGCCGCGAAAATACATCCTGCGATTCTTCGCGTGGAGGTTCGCCGTTTCAGCGATCGCGGGGCGAAACGGGCGGGGTGCTCAAGAACGCTTCGCGGCGCCGGATTGGCGACCGCCTCGCGCCGCGCGCGGGGTCTCCGAATAAGTACGAGTCGGCGGCCCGCGCAAGGCGGACTCGGCGGAGAGGCGATGATCGTGTCCGGATGTTCATGTTCCATTGGGCCTCCGAGGTTCCGTCGCAAAGCATCGCGGCGCGCGCGGTCGAATAAGTCGCGAAACGGATTGTCGAAGGCTAACTGTGGGGCTTCGGTCGCAGAATCAAAATATTCGGTAGATCGGGTCGGAAAAATACCTAATTTTATCGGGAATGATACCGATTTGAAGCTTGACGCCTGAGCGGACTTTGAACGACGATGAGCTTAGGCGGCCATCGTCGGGCCAGGCGCTTTGCAATCGCGCATTTCACGCGTTGATCCCGCCAGCGGCGGCGGACGCGGCCAGGCGGGGGCGCGCGTTGACGACGGTCATCGAGCGGAGCGCTTTTCGGCCTGGCGCTAGAATCCGTAGCGGATTATCCGCGGATGCGACTCGGCGTAGGCCCGCGCAAATTCGAGTTGCGCCTCGCTCTCCGCGTGGATCTCGAAGATCGGCTCGCCGCGCGCCGCCACCTCGCCGATCGTCTTTAACATCCGCACGCCGGCGGCGATATTGGCGGGCGCGCCGGCCCGCTTGGCGACGCGGGCGATGTCCCACCCATCGA
>JAJXYM010000331.1 GCA_021780585.1 Deltaproteobacteria bacterium | reverse complement strand
GAATTAAGATATTTGGGCAGCCGCTGATCGAGCACGCGCCCGCCGAAAGCGAGCGTGCGGCCGGCGGCGTCGCGAATCGGAAAAATCAGCCGCGCGCGGAACATATCGTGCGGCGGACGCGCGCCGTCGCGCCGCACCAGTCCGGCGCGGACCGCAGCCTCGAGCAATCCGCGTTTCGTGATCACTGCGGCGAGATTCGCCGGGCGCGCCGGCGCGAAGCCCAGCATGAAGGCGCGCGCGGTCTCGAGCGTGACGCCGCGCGCTTTCAGATAGTCGCGCGCGAGCGCGCCGTCGTGCGTGTTCCAGAGCACGTGCGCGTAAAATTCGGCCGCGACCTGATTGGCCGCCGCGAGCGCGTCGCGTTCGCTCGCCCCGACGCCGCCGCCCGCGCCACGCTCGGGCAGATCGATCCCATAGCGCCGCGCCAGCGAGCGCAGCGCCTCGCCGAAGCCGAGACCCTCGATCCGCATCACGAAATCGAAGACCGAACCGCCCACCCCGCATCCGAAGCAGTGGAAAAAACCGCGCTCGGGATTGACCGAAAACGACGGCGTCTTCTCATTATGGAACGGGCAGAGGCCGGTGAAATTGCGGCCGGCGCGTTTCAGGCGCACGTGGGCGCCGATAATCTCAACGATATCGGCGCGCGCGCGCACCTCTTCGATTTTGTCGCCGCCATTGGCCGTCATCGCCAGTCCTTGATCAGCGCGTCGAGGCGCTCGGGGAAATTCGTCATGATACCGTCAACGCCGAACGCGATCAGCCGGCGCATCCGCTCCGCATCGTCCACGGTCCATGCGTTGACGCTCAGATTGCGCTGATGCGCCGCGATACACAGGTCTTCGGTGACCAGATCGGCGCACGGATTGATTGCCGCCGCGCCCATCGCGGTGGCCGCCCCCAACAATCGCGCCGGCCACTGGCTGGCGAGCGGCGCGAGGCGCGCGCGCGGCTCCAGATGGCGCACGATTGCGAGCGCCGCCCAGTCGAAGCTCGAAACCAGCGCCGACTCCAGCGCGTCATGCGCGCGAATCGCCGCGCAGAGCGCGGCTTCGGCGCCCGCCGATTTGATTTCGAGATTCAGCGCGCAGCGATCGCCCGCCAGCGCGAAAACCTCATCGAGCATGGGAATACGTTCGCCGGCGAACCCGGGGCCGAAGCGCGCGCCCGCGTCGAGCCGCTTCAGCTCCGCCAGCGTCATCGCGCCCACGGCGCCGCGTCCGTCGGTGGTGCGATCGACGGTCTCGTCATGGATCACGACCAGCGCGCCGTCGGCGCTGAGCCGCACGTCCAGCTCGCACATCCGCGCGCCCGCCGCGATCGCGGCGCCAAACGCAATCAGCGTGTTTTCGGGAAATCGGCCGCTGGCGCCGCGATGCGCAATGTTGAGCACGCGCCTTCTCACCGCCACGTCCGCGACCGTGCGGCCCGGCCGACTGCTTTGCCGGATAACATCTTGATGCCTGAGCTGATGAAATCACGCGCGCGCACCGCTCGCAATTCACGCCAGCGCGATCCTTCAACAGGAAATCCACCAGCGCCAGGCGCGTCCGCGCGGCGACCGATGCTTCGCGCCGTGGTGTAACGGCGCGCGCCTATCGCCTATTCTAATAGACGCAGCGTCCGCCGCCGAGCCACGCCCGCGCGTGGGCGGCGAGCGCGCCAATTCGATGAGCCGTCCGCGGACGCAATCACCACCCGAACCCGCGCGCCGCCGCGCCCGGCCAAGTTACGTTCGCCTGACCTTCGACGTCGCCGCCGCGCGCGCCGACGAGACCGCCGCGATTCTGGTCGCCGACGGCGCCCTCGGATGCGAAGTGGGCGCGGCGCCGAAAATCGAGACCGATCGCCGCCGCGCGCCGCGCCGGGTGCGGCTCAAGGCCTATTTCAACCGGCTCGCCGCGGCCGACCTCGCGCGGCTCCGACGTGCTCTGGAAGCGGCGGAAATGATCGCCCATGGCGCCCGCTTCGAAACCGAGCGCATCGTCGATCCCGGCTGGGCGACGGCCTGGATGGAACGTTTCGAGCCGTTCACCGTCGGCCGCTTCCTGATCGTCCCGCCCTGGAACCGCGCGCCGCGCGACGGTTACGTCCGCATCATTATCCAGCCGGCGCAGGGCTTCGGCACGGGCCATCACGCGACCACCGCCGGCGTGCTGCGCGCGATCGACGAGTTGTGGCGCAAGCGCGGCTTCGCCCGCGCGCTCGACGTCGGCACGGGCTCGGGTATTCTGGCGATCGCGATGCGACTGCTGGGCGCGGAGGAAGTGGTCGCGCTCGATATCGATCCGATCGCGCTGGAGAACGCGCGCGAGAACGCCGAGCTTAACGGCGTCGGCCGCGAGGTGCGCTTTTCGATCGTGCCGCTGGCCTCGCTGCGACGCCATTTCGATCTGATCACGGCGAATATCCTGTCGAGCACGCTGATCGAGATGGCGCCGCGGCTGATCAAGCGGCTCGCGCCGGAAGGACGGCTGGTGCTCTCGGGAATCCTCGCGCGCGAGGCGAATCACGTGGTCGCCGCCTATCGTCCGGCGTTGCGATGCCTCCAGCGGCGCACCGAGCGCGGCTGGACCACGCTGGTGATGGGCCGATGAGGCGCGCGCCGCGTTTTGCGATCGCCGCTGGCGATCTGGACGGTTCAATCGCGCGCGTGCGCGGCGCCGAACTGCATCATCTGCGCGACGTGATGCGGCTTGGAGCGGGCGCGGCCGTCGCGTTGCTCGCGGCGGACGGACGCGAATACGCGGGCCGGATCGCGCGGCTCGAGCGCGACGCCGCGATCGTCGCGCTTGAGGGCGCGCCCCGCGCGCGGCCGGAGGCTTGCGCGATCACGCTCGCGGCGGCGATTATCAAGGGGCCGCGGATGGATTTTCTGGTCGAGAAGGCGGCCGAACTCGGTGTGCGCGCGCTCCGCCCGCTGCAATGCGCGCGTTCGGTGGTGCGCGATCCAGGGGCGACGCGAATCGATCGCTGGCGACGGCTCGCGATCGCGGCCGCCAAGCAGAGCCTGAGCGCCCATCCGATGGAAATTTCAGCGCCGGCGACGGTTGCCGCGATCGCCGCCGCGATGGCAAAAGATACCTTCGCCGTGAGCTGCGCGATCGGCGCCGAACCGCTCGGCGCGACGCTCCGCCAAATCCGGCCGCGCGCGATCCTGATCGCCTGCGGTCCCGAAGGCGGCTTCGACGACGAGGAGTGCGTCGCGATGCGCGCCGCCGGCTTTGTCGCCGCGGGACTTGGCCCAAATCGGCTGCGCGGCGAAACCGCGGCGATCGCGGCGGTCGCGATCGCCGCTGACGCAATCGGCGAAATCGAACAAGGAAGTTGACCCGTGGGATACAAGTTCGCGTTTGTGATGGATCCGCTGGAGG
>JAJXYM010000030.1 GCA_021780585.1 Deltaproteobacteria bacterium | reverse complement strand
TGTATCCTGCCGGTGAAGGTCGATAGCGAGGCGCTGCCCGACGAGCGCGCGATGGAAGCGCTCGCGCCCAAGTGACCCTGGGGCGCGGCGGGCCCGCGCTGACCGGATTCGCGTTGGCGTTCGCCGCTGCGGTGGGCGCCGCGGGATGCGGTCCGTCGGCGGCGGAAGTCGCGCAGGCGCAGGCCCAGGCCGCCCAGGCGCGGCGCCGCGCCGCCGAGGCGCAGGCGGCGGCCGATCAGGCCACCGCCGCGTCGCTCAAGGCGCGGATGGCGGCCGATCAGGCGCAACGGGTGGTAGACGACGCGACCCGCGAGATCAATCGCGTTGCGGACCATATCGATCAAATGGAACGCGAACGTGAAGCGGCCGGCGGCGACTAGCGCTGAGCGCCGCGCCCGCGCCGCCGCGCGTCGGGCGACTGGTCAGGTCCGCGCGCGCCTGCGATAAGGCGAATCCGGCGGCCGTGATCCAAAACCACAAGGGGGGAAGTTTGCACGATGAAGCTCTACAACATGAATCTCTCGAACTTCGCGACCAAATCGCGAATCGTCATCTATGAGAAGGGCGCGAATGTCGCAATCGTTCCGCCGCCAGGTACGGGGCTTAAATCGCCCGAGTACCGCGCGATCAATCCGCTCGGCAAGATTCCCTGCCTCGACGCCGATGGCCTGATCATTCCGGAATCCGAACTGATTAACGAGTACCTCGAGGATAAATTCCCCGATCCGCATCTGCTGCCCGCGAGTCCCGAGGATCGCGCGCGCGTGCGCCTCTTCACCCGCTTCCACGACCTTTATCTCGACCCGCCGCTGCGGGCGCTGTTCGCCCATCTGAACCCCAAGAGCCGCGACGACAAGGTCGTCACCGAAAAGCTCACGGAGTTGCAGGGCCGGCTCGATCAGCTCGAAGCGATGCTCGCGGAGGGCGGCTATGCGGCCGGCGCCGACTTCACGCTGGCGGATTGCGCGCTCGCGCCGACGATCTTTTTCGTCGTCAATATGTTGCCCGGCTTCGGCGCGAAGCCTCCCCTCGAAGGCCGGCCACGGCTCACGGCATGGTGGGCGAAGGTTCAGGAACGGCCGTCGGTGAAAAAAGGCCTCGCCGAGATGGCCGAAGCGCTCAAGGCGATGCTCGGCGGCGGACGCTGACCCCGCGCCGTCGCCATTCGCCCGAAACGTCGCCAGTGAACGGCGCGGCGTCATGATTACGCCGCGCCGTTTTTATTTCGCGATTACGCCGCCGGCTTGTTCCGCGCCGCGCGCGGCTTCTTGCGGAAATGCGGCATCACCTTGTCCGCGAACAGCTTCATCGACGCGCGGATTTTCTTCGGCTCGATTCCCGGCAGCGCCATCCCCAGCGCCAGATGGGTCGTGAACGACGTGATACCCTCCAGATGCGCGATCGCGTCGTCGGGCGTGCCCACCACCAGATCGAAATCTCCCAGCGCCGCCCGCTGGCGAAATTCTCCCAGCGGCGGAATCGCGCGATAATTCTCGTCGCCCTTGACGTCGTTCGCCTCCGCGATCCAGTTGCCGTAGCGCGTCATCAGGTAATGCAGTCCGAATTCGCATTCGTCCCACGCCTTCTCGCGCTTCGCCGCGACGTAGCCGAAGCGCAATTGGGCGATATTGAAGTCGTCGGGATTGCGCCCCGCCGCCTTCAGCGCGTCGCGATACAACTCCGCCTGGCGCGATCCGGTTCCGGCCAGATGATAGCCGTTGCGCGCGGCGCGCTCGGTCGCCGATCGGGTGCGCGCGCCAATCCAAATCGGCGGATGCGGCCGCTGCGTCGGCTTCGGATAGAGCGTCGCGTTGCGGACCGTGTAGTGCCGCCCCTCGTAGGTCACGTTGTCCTCGGTGAACAGCCGCCGCACGATCTCGATTCCCTCGCGCAGCCGCGGGCTCCGCTCCGCGCGCGGAATATTGAAGCCCTCGAACTCGCGCGGCACATAGCCTTGACCGACCCCGAGGTCGAAGCGCCCGTTGGAAATCGCGTCGAGCGTCGCCGCCTGCTCCGCCACGTGCAGCGGATGATGCAGCGGCATCAGCAGCACGAACGTCCCGATCCTGATCTTCTTCGTCCGCGTCGCGATCGCCGCCGCCAGCGGCATCATCGACGGCGAATAACCGTCATCGACGAAATGATGCTCGGTGAGCCAGATTGTGTCGAAGCCGAGATCCTCGGCTTCGACCGCCAAATCGATATGCTTGCGATATAGTTCCGAATAGGAAAGCTCGTTGCGCGAGGAATTGCGAAACGACACCAACAGGCCGAAGTTCATGATCACGCCTCCCCTCGATAACGCCGCGGCTGGCGCCGAATCGCGCCGCGCCGCCTGACGCTTGCGCCGGTCGTGCGCCGGCTCGCCGCTACGAATAGTCGCGCCGCGCCGAAAACGCCAGCCTCGCGGCCGCCCGCCGCGCGGCGCGCTCGCCGCCACCCGTGACTATTCGCCGGCGGTCTCAAAGGGGTTGAGGCATCTCACGCCGCTGCGCTCGATATCCCTCAGATTGCGGGTCACCAGAACGAGACCGTGAGCTTCGGCCGTGGCGGCCAGCAAAGAATCGATTACCGGAAAGGTCTGACGCGCGTTCATCCGTCCCCAGTTTTGCGCGACCTTCGCGTCAATCGGAAGAACTCGATCGCCGAACGAACTCAGCAGCTCCTCCAGCCAGCGCTCGAGCGCGCCGGCCCGGCGCGGGTTGCGCGGCCGGAGCCGCTCGATCCCCTGGCGTAGCTCGCCCACCACCAGCGCGCTCAGGAAAAGCTCGTCGTCGCGGACGCGCCGATACCAGTCGGCGACGCGCGGGTCGCAGCGCCGGCCCTTGGCGACCTCGGAAATGACGTTGGCGTCGATCAAGTACATTCGAGTTCGACCACCCGCGCGGCCTCGCGCGAACGCCGGATTTCCACCCCCGCCAGCGGCGCTCGCGCGAGCAGCGCCTTCAGGCTCCTGCCGCCCCCGCGCAGCCGTTCATATTCGGCGGCAGGCACGATCACGGCGACCGGCCGGCCGTGTCGTGTGACGGTCTGCGGTCCTTCCTTGAGGGTCCGCTCGACCAGCTCGCTGAAGCGCGCTTTCGCCTCCTGAATCTGCCATTTCATCTTGACCGATCAGTCTAGTCAGACTAGACGGTTCTGGCAACCTTGCCGCGTGCCCGCCCGGAGCCGCCGGCGCGAGAGATTATGGAGTCGGATTGTCCGGGCAAGCGAAGCGTCAAGTTGCCGCGTATTCGGCCAAATTGATATACAGATTTGGCGTTGAACCCACTTGAAGCGTACCTGCGCGAACTGCGCGACCTTCGCCGCTCCGGCTCCGCCGTCCCGGAAACCTCGTATTATTCCGCCTTGCACGATCTGCTGGACGCGGTCGGCGCGACGCTCAAGCCCAAGGTCAAATGCGTCCCGCATCCGGCGGATACCGGCGCCGGAATTCCGGATTTCGGCCTGTTCACGCCCGACGAGTTCCGGAAGGGTTCGTCGGACGAGCCTCCGCCCGGCGTTAAACCGTCGCGCGGCGTCGTCGAAGCCAAACCCGTCGCCGATAGCGCATGGCTGACGGCCGAGGGCAAGCAGGTAACGAAATACTGGAGCCATTACGGCCAGGTGCTCGTCACCAACTATCGCGAATTCCTGCTGGTCGGCCGCGACGCGGAAGGCAGACAGGTCAAATTGGAAGCGTATCGCCTGGCCGCGACGGAGCGGGATTTTTGGGCGAACGCGGACCATCCGCGCAAGATGGCCGAGGAGCACGGCGAGCGCCTGACCGAGTACCTCAAGCGGGTCATGCTCCATTCGGCGCCGCTGACCGCGCCGAAGGACGTCGCGGCGTATCTGGCTTCCTATGCGCGTGAGGCTCTACGGCGCGTGGAAAAGAGCGGGGAAGCCCCGGTTCTCGCGGCGATTCGGGGCGCGCTCGAAGAGGCGCTCGGAATCGAGTTCAAGGACAAAAAGGGCGATCATTTTTTTCAATCGACCCTGGTTCAAACGCTCTTTTACGGATTGTTTTCGGCGTGGGTCTTGTGGACGCGCGATCATCCTCCCGCCAGCAAGGAGCGTTTCGACTGGCGCACCGCCGGCTATTATCTGCGCGTGCCGGTTCTTGCCGAGCTGTTTCATCAAGTGAGCAATCCGGCCCAGCTTGCTGACCTGAAGCTACCCGAGGTTCTCGACTGGACCGGCGGCGTGCTCAATCGCATTGATCGCCCGGCGTTTTTCAGCTCTTTTCAGGAGCATCACGCCGTTCAGTACTTTTACGAACCGTTCCTCGAAGCCTTTGATCCCGAACTGCGCAAGCAGCTTGGCGTCTGGTACACGCCACGCGAAGTGGTGCGCTACATGGTCGCCCGCGTCGATCGTGTCCTGCGCGAGGAACTGAACCTGCCCGACGGGCTGGCCGATCCGAATGTCTACATCCTGGATCCCTGCTGCGGCACCGGCTCATTTCTGATCGAAACGCTCGATCGGATCGCCGCGACGCTAAACGCGAAAGGCGGCGACGCGCTGACCGCTCAGGAAATCAAGCGTGCCGCGATGGGACGCGTATTCGGCTTCGAAATTCTTCCGGCGCCGTTCGTGGTGACTCACTTGCAGGTCAGCCTGCTGCTCCAATCGTTGGGCGCGCCTTTTTCGGAGGCGAGGAAGGAGCGCGCCGCTGTCTATCTGACGAATGCGCTTACCGGATGGGAGCCGCCCGACGGAACCAAGCCGCAGATGCTGCTTGCGTTTCCCGAACTTCTCCATGAGCGGGACGCCGCCGAGCGCGTCAAGCAGGCGACGCCAATTCTCGTGATCCTCGGCAATCCGCCCTACAACGGCTTTGCCGGCGTGGCCGTGGCCGAGGAGCGCGATCTGTCGCAGGCCTATCGCGCGACCAAGCGCGCGCCGAAACCGCAGGGCCAGGGGCTGAACGATCTGTACGTCCGGTTTTTTCGGATGGCCGAGCGGCGGATCGTCGAAAAAACCGGCAGAGGGGTCGTTTGCTTCATCTCGAACTATTCGTGGCTTGACGGCCTTTCGTTTACCGGAATGCGCGAACGTTACCTGGAGCAGTTCGATCGCGTATGGATCGACTGCCTCAACGGCGACAAATACAAGACCGGCAAGCTCACGCCCGAGGGCGAGCCCGATCCCAGCATCTTTTCAACCGACTTCAACCGGGAGGGGATTCAGGTCGGCGCCGCGGTTTCGCTGCTCGTGCGCCGCATGAAATCGGGCGGCGCCGACGCCGTGCGTTTTCGCGATTTGTGGGGCAAGTCGAAACGCGCGCAGCTGCTCGAAGAGACGGAACGCGCCGCGCCGCCCGATTATCAGGAATTGCATCCGCCGCTCGATCTGGGCTTGCCGTTCCGGCCGTCATCCGTCGCGAGCGGCTATCTGTCGTGGCCGCTTCTTCCGGAGCTTTTCCCGGTCTCATTCCCCGGCGTCAAAACGAGCCGCGACGACGTAGTTGTGGACATCGACAAGGAGCGGCTGGTCGAACGGATGAAGCGGTATTTCGATCCCGAAGTCAGCGACGCTGAGATCAAGGCGGTTATGCCGGCCGCGATGGCGGACGCGGCGCGCTTTGACGCACGCCAGACTCGCCGAATCCTGCTCCAGCGCGGCTTTAGACCGGAACAAATTGTTCGATATTGTTATCGGCCGTTTGATGAACGCTGGCTTTACTGGGAATCCACAACAAAACTCCTGGATGAAAAGCGCGCCGAGTATTTTCCTCACGCATTCGACGGGAATTTATGGATCGAAGCGCGCCAGAAGCAGCCAATGGAGCGATTCGATCGCGGCTATGTGGTCAGAGTGCTCGCCGACAACTTCGGGAATGGACTCTCAAATTTTTTCCCGCTTTACCTCAGGGATGAAGTGGCCGCGACGGCGCTGTTCCCGAAGTCGGCTGCGCCGCCCAAGGTGAGGCCGAACCTTAGCAAGCCCCTCGAGAAGTATTTGGTATCTCATAACGCGAGCCCGGAAGACTTCTTTCTTCACTGCGTATCCGTACTTCAGGCTCCGTCGTATCGCAGCGGAAACGCTGGCGCGCTTCGGATGGATTGGCCCCGGATTCCGCTGCCGACATCGAAAGAAACGCTCGTTCCATCGGCCGAGCTCGGGGGCGAGATAGCAACCTTGCTGAATGTCGATGCGAGCGTACCGGGCGTCGCCACCGGCAAAATCCGCCCCGAGTTGGCGGCAATCGCGATCGCCTCGCGCGAGGGCGGCGGCGGGCTGGATCCCGACGCGGGCGACCTCGACGTGACGGCGCGATGGGGCCATCGCGGCGTCGGCGGCGCCGTGATGCCCGGCAAAGGGCGCGTCGTCGAGCGCGATTACAGCGTCAAGGAACGCGAGGCGATCGCGGCCGGCGTCACGGCGCTTGGCCTTACGGTTGAGCAAGCCCTTGACCTTTTGGGCGAGCGTACTCTCGATGTTTACCTGAACAATATCGCGTACTGGAAAAATCTTCCGGCGCGGGTCTGGGAATATACAATCGGCGGATATCAGGTAATCAAGAAGTGGCTCAGTTATAGGGAACGTGAGATTCTCCGGCGCGGGTTGACTCCCGACGAGGTTCGCGGCGTTACCCAAATCGCGCGGCGGATCGCCGCGATCCTGCTGCTCCAACCGAAGCTCGACGCCAATTATGAAGCGGTGATTAATTCCACCTACCCCTGGCCGCGCGCGGCGGACCAGTCATAGCCCGGCTATCCGCTCGTTGAGAGAGCGGTGATACGCTGGGCGGGGCGCGCCAAAGTCCGCCCGCGCCGCAGGAGAGACCGCGATGGCCGAAACGAAAAACCGCCAGTGGCTGCTCGCCGCACGTCCGCAGGGCATGGTCAAAACCTCCGATTTCAAATGGAACGAAACCGTCGTCCCTCCGCTCAAGGACGGCGAAGTGATGATCCGCAATCTCGCGTTTTCCTTTGACCCGACCCAGCGCGGCTGGATGTCCTTCGACACCTATATTCCGGCGATTCCGCTCGGTCGCCCGATGCTGGCGGCGGCGGTCGGCGAAGTCGTCGAATCGAAAAAGCCGGGCTTCGCGCCGGGCGACCTCGCGCAGGGCCTCTTCGGCTGGGAGGACTACACGGTCACCGACGGCGGCGGCCTGTTCGCGATGCAAAAGCTCGCGCCGGAGACCGACCCGCTGATCGCGCTCTCCCTGCTCGGCATCACCGGCCTGACCGCCTATTTCGGCACGCTCGCGGTCGGCCAGCCGCGCGCGGGTGAGACCTTCGTCGTATCGGGCGCGGCGGGCGCGACCGGCTCGGTCGCCGGGATGATCGCGAAGCTCAAGGGATGCCGGGTGGTGGGAATCGCGGGCGGGCCGGAAAAGTGCGCGTGGCTGACCGAAGAGGCCGGCTTCGACGTGGCGATCGACTACAAGCACGAGAACGTCGGGACGGCGCTGGCGCGGGCATGTCCGAACGGGATCGACGTTTACTTCGACAACGTCGGCGGGGAGATCCTCGACCACGCGCTGGCGCATCTGGCGAATCGCGCGCGGGTCGTGCTATGCGGCGCCATATCGCAATATAACGAGGAAAAAGGCGTCTTCGGCGATGGCCCGAAGAACTATTTCAACCTGGTTTTCCGCGCCGCCCGGATGGAAGGGTTTCTGGTCTTCCAGTTCGCCCAGAATTATCCCGACGCCTTCGCCGACCTGTCGAAATGGTACGCCGAGGGCAAGATCAAGAACAAAATCGATCTCGCGTATGGCCTCGAAAACTGCCCGGCGACGCTAATCCGCTTGTTCACGGGCGCCAATTGGGGCAAACAATTGCTGCAATTGGCAAGATAAAGTCGTGGCTAATCGCGCAAAATTTAGCCGCGGATCCGGAGCTGTCGAAGACTTGTGGAAAACTCGTTGATAAGATGCCCAAAAATGGTGGGCTGATTCCGGATATCGATTTCGAGATTCCAAATATCACTTTGATATCAGGCAGTTAACTGAAATTTCGTGACGGATTGCGCTGTCAAATCAGGCGATCATCAGAAACGCTGAATCTTGTGGATAACCCGGACGTTCCGGAATCTGCCGGAACGTCCGGGCGATATGTGGCGCCGCGCGGATTATCCGCGCAGTTTTTCGCTGAGTGCGGCGTAGCCGTCCAACAGCGGCATCACCGCGTCGGCCTTCGCGGGCGGCAAAGGGAAGATTAGATGGGTAAAGCCCATCTCCATCACGCGCCGGGCGGCGTCCTCTTTGCCTGGCGCGGCGAACAGCCCGAGCTGAATCGTATCGAAGCGCCGGCCCGCCCGATCAGCCGCCTCGCGGATCGCCTTGAGGCCCTCGGCCAACTGCTCCGGACGCCGATTGATCGGCATCCAGCCGTCGCAATAATCGACCACCCGCTCGGGCGCGCGTTTCGCCTCCGATCCGAGCAGGATCGGCGGCCCTCCGGCCTGGACCGGCTTCGGATAGCTCCAAATCGGGTCGAAATTGACGAATTCGCCGTGAAATTCGGCCGCTTCCTTCGACCAGATCTCGCGCATCGCGAGGACCCGTTCGCGCAGCACCTTCCAGCGCCGTTTGAAATTCGTCCCGTGATTCTCCATCTCCTCGGCGTTCCATCCGCCGCCGATGCCAAGAATGAGCCGGCCGCCCGAAATCATATCGAGCGACGCCGCCTCTTTCGCCAGCAGGATCGGATCGCGCTCGATCACCAGACAGATGCCCGTGCCGAGCTTGATCCGCTTCGTCACGACGGCCGCCGCCGTCAACGCGACGAACTGGTCGTGCGTATGCGAATATTCGGTCGGCAGTTCGCCGCCGCCCGGAAACGGCGACTTCCGGCTGGTCGGGATATGCGTGTGCTCCGGGAAGAAGAGTGAATCAAGACCGCGTTCCTCGACCGCGCGGGCCAATTCCGCCGGTTGAATCGCATAATCCGTCGGAAACATCATTACGCCAAATGTAGCCATTCTAATCCCCTCAAAAGTTGAATTTTTTCATCTCATCCGGGACCGTACCGAAATGTCCCGGACCGTCCCGCGATGCGCCTCACGCCCCGAAACGTCCGGGACAGTCCCGGACTGGCCCGTGCTGTCCCGGACTGTCCCGGAGCGTTCCGAACCGTCCCGAACCGTCCCGAACGCCCCGTCAGGCCTTCGCGCTCGGCCGCGACGAAACCTCGGCGTGCCAGCGCGCGAGATTCTTCTGCTCCGGCTTGATCGCGATTTTCGAGACGCGGCCGAAATCGATTCCGACCATCGCCGTGATATCCGCGATCGAATAGCGGTCGCCGGCGATGAAGCGGCGATTGGCGAGTTCCGTATCGAGCCACGCCAGCGCCTCCTCGGCGTTCTGACGCTGCGCCTCGGCGTACTCCGGCACTTGCCGGATGCGGCCCTTGAAGAACTCATGGCGCTGGCGGAAGGAATCGGCCACCGGGATGAACAGGGCGAACTCGATCCGCCGCTGCCACATCTCGACGATCGCGCGCTCTTTGGCGCCGACCCCGAACAGCGGCGGCTGCGGCTGAAGCTCCTCGAAGTAGCGGCAGATTGCGACGCTTTCGGCGATATGCGCGCCGTCGTCGAGTTCGAGCACGGGCACGCCCGCCAGCGGGTTGATCTTGCGGAATTCCGGTCCGCGATTCACCGCGTTGACGATATCGACCTGTTCGTATGGGACTTTGATACCCTTTTCGGCAAGGACAATCCGCACGCGGCGCGGATTGGGAGCGACTTGCGCTTCGTAAATTTTCATTGCGACCTCCGCGGATGGCTGGAGCGGCGCGGACGCGCCGTTCGCCCGACTATAGAAAGAGCCGGTTGCATCATGCAACCGCGCAAGACGTTGCGGAGACCGCGGCCGCGGCGGCGATTGCCGAAGCCGCGGCGAGCGGCCGCGCTTTACATCCGCCCCGCGGCTGATCCAGTCTGGCGCTGGCCGCAAGCCATATCGCGACGACGGGACGATCGCGATCGGCACGCGGACTCTATTTTGGAGCGGGCGACCATGGCGAGCGAAGCGGAAATTCTCGAGCGCGTGAAAGCGGGGATGCGGCAGCCGGCGAAGGATATTCCGTCGCTGCGCGGATTTATCGAAAAGGGCCAGACGGCGCTGAACGCGCGCGCGCCGGAAATCGGGGCTTTTCACGCCGACGTCGAGTTGCGGCCCGGATTGCGCGCCGATATCGCCGTGCCGAAAGGCGCCGGTCCGTTTCCGATCGTGCTCTATCTGCATGGCGGCGGATGGGTGGCCGGCAGCCCGAAGAGCCATCAGAAGCTCGGGATGCAGTTCGCCGAGCAGGGCTATCTCACGATCAACCTGGATTATCGGCTCGCCCCGGAGCATCCGTTTCCGGCCGGTTTCGAGGATTGCCTCTATGCGGTGCGCTGGGCGATCGCCAACGGCACGCGCTGGAATGGCGATCCGTCGCGGCTTGCGATCGGCGGCGATTCGGCCGGCGCGAATCTGGCCGCGGCGACGATGGTCGCGCTGGGCGCGGAGCCGAATCCCGCCGTGCGCTTCAAGGCCGGCCTGCTGATCTATGGACTGTTCGACGTGCCGGCGGTAATCGCGCGGCGCGATCCGTCGATGGGTCTCGACATGATGGCGCGCGCCTATCTGGCCGATCGTTATCCGGACCTGCTCGGCGATCCGCGCGTCAGTCCGCTCAAGGCGATCAAGGCGGGCGCGCTGCCGCCGCAGTTCATCATTTGCGGCGACGACGATCCGCTGCTGCCGGAATCCCGCGCGATCGCCGAGGCCTGCCAGCGCGCTGGAATCGAGCATGAGCTGCACGTCGTGCCCGACATGCCGCATGGCTATATCCAGGTCTGGATGCTGTCGGCGGCGGGCGCGTCGCTGCGCACGATGTTCGATTTCATGCGCCGGCATATCTGAGCGCGCGCATCGTCGCAGTCAGGGCGCACTGTTTTCGGGCCGCGTCAATCTTTCGGGCTTGGGCGGGTTTCCGCCATACAGATGGGCAGGATTACGCGAGCGCCAGGACCGTGCTTGAAGAAGAAAGCTCCGGCCTGACGGGACTTCCGCGCGGGATCATGCCTGCGGCGCCATCACCCAACGGTATAGGGGTCGGTTCGGACTGAGATTGTCTCTACTGGTCAGCTCCGCAAGCCCCCCAACGGCATGGATCGCCACCGGGACTATCTCGAGCGCGCCCGGCACGGCATGAAACAGCGCCATGAATTCCATCGGCAAAAGAAGCAGATGCGCCCACCATGGAACGAGGTGGGAGAGGAAACTTGCGCCCTTGAAGTAGCGGTTGGCGTCCGCGATTTCCCGCCGTATGTCCTCGGGATGGAGCTCTTCGCGGGCGAGTTTATCTGACCAGGAAGAGACTTTTCGCGTCCATTCGGAAAGGTTCCTATTTTCCTTCAACTTGAGCGCTTCCGTCAGGGTTCGTGGCCTGGGAAAACGGATGTTCTGAAAATAGAGGCCGACGACGACAGTGGTTTTTTCATTTGCGCCCTTTGCGATTGCGCTTCCCGCGCGCGGCCCGGGGATTGGACTGACCGCCGTGACGCCCTGAGCAACCAGCGAAGAGGAATCGCGCAGGAAATTAAATTCGCGCTTGACCAGCATTGCGGCTCGGGCGGCCTCTTCCGACTCCGAACCATGCAGGGCGTCGTGAACGACCATGCGCAAAGCCTCTTTCTTGCCATGATCTCGAAGGAGTCGCCGTGGGACTCCTATCTCAACCGTCTCGTTTCCTTTCCGCTCGCTAAAAGAAAAGAGCTCCTTTCTAACGGTCTCTCGTTGCGCAACGCGTTTTAATGAATCAATAGCGTGACGGAATAGTCGCCCGGGCGCGGAAACCTTCGATGCTTGCAGACCTTTGATAATCAGCGGCTCCAAATTTACGATTTCGTTCAATAGCCAGATTGCGTCCCGCCGCGGGCGAACAGGCGTCCAATCCATATAACCCTCTTTTCCCAGGACGCCCCAGTTCGGAACGTCCAGTCCCGGCATAAGGACTTGCTCGGCCAGCACGAACATTTCCAGGGCGATATGCAGATTGCGGGGGCCGATCCAGGGCCGCGAGTCCGCAAGCTCTTTCGCCCAGTAACCGCCGGCGGGATAACGATCCTGAGGGTCTTCCATCAGGCCCTCACGAATCGCGCAATCGATTAGATTCCAGGCGTAGGCGGGATGATAGTGGAGCTTCATCCTGGTCGGACCTTTCGGCTACGCGGCGCGCCCCGCGAAAGCGAACCAACGCGAAGTGGAAAAGGCGGCCGCGCGACCCGGTTAAGACCGGCTTGGTCGGAGTTTTCTCGCTAATTTACTCAAGCAATGGCCTCAGGCGCGGCCGCCCCAGAGCTCTCCGGGCGGCGGCGGCCGATCTGATGCGGCGGCAATCGTCCAGCCGCCGGCGCGGACCCGTTACCGAGTGAGTATGCCATATTGGATCGGTCGATGGGTCGTTCGCTTTGCTACCCGCGGCGAAGCCGCCCGAGATGGGCGGCACGGTCCCGCCATCGTGTTCAAATCGGCTAAATACGTTGGCGCGGCGGATTAGGGAAGCTGCGCACAAGGTCCATCCCGTCATTCTGGGCGCGGCGGAGAATCCCAGGATTCTTCACTGCGCGGACTCCGTTCAGAATGACAATCCGACTTGTGCGGAGCTTCCTTAGGGGCTGATCGATGTGGGCGCGGAGCCGGGCTGCAGCGAATTGATCGCCGGCGCGCCCGCCTCGACCGTCACGTCGTAGCTGACCTGCTCGCCGCTGGCGAGAGTAGCGTCGATCTTCGACCTTCCGCCTTCCGTGCCGAGGAGGACGAGATCTCCCGACGGCTGCGGCTGGAGGCTCAGCGCGTTGGGGTTGGCGACCGTCTTCGAATCGATCGCGGCGCCCTTTTTTAGCCCGCTGATCGTATAGGTCTCGCCCTTGCCGAGCGTGATCGAAATAACGCGGCGCTTCCCGGTTTTCTTTTCGGCGTTGGTGTGAGCGGGTTTGGGGCTTGCCTGCGGACTGGCTGTCGCGCCTGGAGCGGGGCTGGATTGTGACCGGGCCGGCACGGCGATCACGAGGATGCCGAACGCGATCGCGGTGAACGCCGCGAGCTTTCGTAGCCCGCGCCGCCGATTGCTGATGTCCGCCCCTTTTGAATTGCTCATGACGCCCTGCGCCCCCGTCCTCCTCGCGGCCCGCGACCTGATTTCAATTGCCTGCGTTTTATCGAATCGCCGGTTCACTGGGAAGACGGGTTTCCCATTCAGAATATGCAATGCGTGGTCGCGTGCCGTTATCGGTCGGGACGAGCCGGGCGCGCTTCATAGCGATTCGCCGTTGGTCTTGACGCGCCCGGCCGCCTTGCTGCGTCCAGCCGCCTTCATACGCCAGCGCCTCGATACGCCCGGCCGCCTTGATGCGCCGGCCGCCTTGCTGCGTCATGGCCGGGCTTGACCCGGCCATCCATCCGTTCAGTTTACTATCGAGCCCCCGATGGCGCTGAAGCGCTGAAAAGTTCGCCGCCGCATCGGCGTTTTCGTCTAATCTTCTCCATAAATGAAAACCTGTAGTCCTTGCCCTTTGCGCGATGACCTGCGATAGAGAACCTATACATTGAGCCTTCACTAATGCATTAGGAGGGACTGCCGATGGCGCCGGAGCAACCGGTCATCTCCGCCGACTCGCATATGATGGAGCCGGCCAATCTGTGGCTTGAACGGCTGGACGAAAAATTCCGCGATCGCTCGCCGCGCGTGATCCGCAGCGAAAGCAAGGGCGACTTCCT